>JBKJQD010000041.1:0-5371 GCA_046594125.1 Aestuariivirga sp. | reverse complement strand
GGTGCCGCGATGATGCCGACGAAGGCCGTGAAGATGACCAGCGACATGACGCGCGGCTTGAGCAGTGCGAAATAATCGCCAGCCGTCCCCTGCCCGCCTTCGGCAAGGTCAGTGCTGGCGATATTGGCGTGAAAGCCGCTCATGATCTTACTTGATCACTGGCAGCGTCGAGAACTGATGGAACGGCGGCGGCGATGGCAGCGTCCATTCCAGTGTCGTGGCCCCAACGCCCCAGGGATTTTCACCGGCCGGCACCTTGCGGGCATAGGCCTGGAACACACCATAGAGGAAAATCAGCACACCAACGGCGGAGATGTAAGAGCCGTAGGACGACACGGCATTCCAGCCGGCATAGACCTCCGGATAGTCAATATAGCGGCGCGGCATTCCGGCAAGGCCCAGGAAGTGCTGCGGGAAGAACACCAGGTTGACGCCGACGAAAGTCACCCAGAAGTGAATGTGGGCAATCCTTTCATCGTACAGGTAGCCAGTGATCTTCGGGAACCAGAAATACCAGCCCGCGAAAATGGCGAACACGGCACCCAGCGACAGCACATAATGGAAGTGCGCCACCACATAGTAGGTGTCGTGCAGTGAGCGGTCGATGCCGGCATTGGCCAGCACCACGCCCGTCACGCCACCCACCGTGAACAGGAAGATGAAGCCCAGCGCCCAGACCATCGGCGGTTTGAACTCGATGGAGCCGCCCCACATGGTGGCGATCCACGAGAAGATCTTGACCCCCGTCGGCACCGCGATGATCATCGTGGCGGCAATGAAGTAAGCCTGCGTGTCGGCATCCATGCCGACCGTGTACATGTGATGGGCCCAGACGATGAAGCCGATGACGCCGATCGACACCATGGCATAGGCCATGCCGAGATAGCCGAACACCGGCTTCTTGGAAAAGGTCGAGACGATCTGCGAAACGATGCCGAAGCCCGGAAGAATGAGGATGTAGACTTCCGGGTGGCCGAAGAACCAGAACAGATGCTGGAACAGGATCGGATCGCCGCCTTTGGCCGCCACGAAGAAGGACGTGCCGAAGTTGCGGTCGGTCAACAGCATGGTGATGGCGCCAGCCAGAACCGGCAGCGAAAGCAGCAGCAGGAACACGGTGACCAGGATCGACCAGACAAACAGCGGCATCTTGTGCAGCGTCATGCCGGGTGCCCGCATGTTGAAGATTGTGGTGATGAAATTGATGGCGCCGAGGATCGATGAAGCACCAGCAAGATGGATCGACAGGATGGCGAAGTCCATGGCGGGGCCGGGCTGGCCGGTCGTCGACAGCGGCGGATAAAGCGTCCAGCCGCCACCCACACCGTGGGCGCCGGCCGGGCCTTCGACGAACATCGAAATCAGCAACAACAAGATGGCGGCGGGCAGCAGCCAGAAGGAAATGTTGTTCATGCGCGGGAAGGCCATGTCGGGAGCCCCGATCATCAGCGGCACGAACCAGTTGCCGAAGCCGCCGATCATGGCGGGCATGACCATGAAGAAGATCATGAGGAGGGCGTGGGCGGTGACGAAGACATTGTACATGTGCCGCCCGGCATCGACGGCGGCATCGGCGGGTGTGCCATAGACCATGGTAGCGAGGCCGGAGAAATACTGAATGCCCGGCGCCTGCAATTCCATGCGCATGACAATCGACAGGACTCCGCCAATCAGTCCGGCGATGATCGCGAACCACAGATACATCGTGCCGATGTCCTTGTGGTTGGTGGAATAGACGTAACGCTTCCACCCGGTCGGGTGGCCGTGATCGTCGTTGGCTGCTGTTGCATATGCCATGATGTTGAAGCCTCTTCCCCGGATTAGTTTTGCGCCAGCTGGCCCTTGGCCTTGAGCATGGCAAAGAGATAGTCGCGCGCCTCTTCGGCACTGGCCGTCTTGACCTTCTCTGCCCAGGCCGCGAAGTCCGCCTCCGACACGACATGGACCTCGATCGGCATGAAGGCGTGGTCCTTGCCGCACAACTCCGAGCACTGGCCGTAGTAGACGCCTTCCTTCTCGGCCAGGAACCAGTCTTCGTTCAAGCGGCCGGGAATGGCATCGATCTTCATGCCGAAGGAGGGAATCGTCCAGGCATGGATGATGCCGTCGGGATCGGACGTGATAATCAACTTGACGATCTTGTTGACTGGCACCACCACCGGCACATCGGTGGCCAGCAGATAGGGCACATTGGCGGCACGGGCGGTGGCAATGTCCTTGGCCTCGTCCTTGAGATAGGCGGTGAAACTCACCTTGGCGGTGCCATCGTCATTGAGGCCCAGGTCGGGATATTCGTAGGTCCAGTTCCAGCTCGGATTGCCGATCACCTTGATGGTCATGTCGGCCTTGGGAATGTCGCGCTGGAGATAGAGCAGGCGGAACGACGGGATGGCGATGCCCACCAGGATAAGGATGGGGATTACTGTCCACAGAACCTCCACCGTGGTGTTGTGGGTGTTCTTGGAGGGAACCGGGTTGGCCTTGGCGTTGAACTTCACCATGACGTAGATGAGCAGCGCCAGCACGAAAAGCGTGATGAGGGTGATCACCACCACAAGCCAGCCGTGGAAAACGTGGATGAAATGCGCCACCGGGGTGACCGCTTCCTGGAAACCCAGTTGCCAGTTTTCGGAATGGCCATTGGCTGCATTGGCCTCGGATGCCCAGCCAAGGCTGCCGGCTGCCGCCAGCATCAACATGAATTTGTTCGCGAACTTCATCGCCGCCCCTTTCCAGATTCAACGTCTTCTTCGCAGCCAGCAGTCATGCTGCGCCGCAGCGGTGCCAAAAAACGTACCCCTGCGAGTTTGGCGGGATTGTGAACCACATTCGCTGCCTGCCCGCAACGGAGGAAGGCGCGGCAAAACGTCATTGCGACCGGCCAAGGGCACTTGACCGGAATTCCGCCCCATTTTTCACGGAAACCGCGCAGCCGCAGCCAGTGCGCGCCAGAGCCGGGGCGGGAGAACCTTGTTGTCTTCTCCCCTTCCCGGCGCTATGAGCCGCGAAAACATGGGAAGAAGGTGTTTGTCCGTGCGAATCACATCCATAGCCCGCAATGCCTTGGCGGCGTCGATTTTTGGCTTGGGGCTGGCGGCCGGTGCGGCAGCCGTCCTGGCGCAATCGCAGCCCACCGTGCAAAAACAATTTGGCCCGCGCATCAACAAGGTGGCGCAGCAGGCGGCCGGCCAGCCAGCCGCCCCGCAGGCGCCCAATGTTGAAGTGATCGCCACCCATGGCGCCTGGAAGGTCCAGTGCGAAAACCCGCAGAAGGGTACCACTGCCGAAGGCCAGCCCGAAGGTGCCCGCCAATGCGGCATGGTGCAGGGCGCCCAGAACGAGAAGAACCCCAAGGCGACGCTGACGCTGGTCATCGTCAAGTCGAAGCAGGGAGACAAGGTCACCACCATGATGCGGGTGATTGCCCCCATTGGCGTGTTCCTGCCGACCGGTGTGGCGCTCGAGATTGACGGCAATGCGGTGGGCCGCGTGCCATTTACGCGTTGCATGCCGCAGATCTGCATGGCCTTCGCCGAAGCCTCGCCCGAGACGCTGGCCAAGATGAAGAAGGGCAACGAAGCCAATTTCATCATCTACGAGGCGCCGGGCCTTGGCCTGCCGATGAAAATGTCGCTCGAAGGCTTCTCCAGCGCGCTGGCCGAACTCGACAAGTTGTAAGCCAGAGCTTCGGCTCTGGCAAAGTCTGGCGCTGGCGCTTATCTAGGAACTCCATGTCCTGAAAGGCTACGTGCCCCATGCCCAATTCATCGCCGCTTTCCCTGCTCGACACGTCCGATCTTGATCGTGGTCTTGCGCAGAGGCTCGTTTCGGAGGTGTTGCGCCAAGCCGATGACGGCGAATTGTTCGTCGAGCGCCGCCAGACCGAAAGCCTGGTCTATGACGATGGCAAGCTGAAAGCCGCGAGCTTCGATGAATCCCAGGGCTTCGGCCTGCGCGCCGTGCGCGGCGAAACCGCTGCCTATGCCCATGCCACCGAAATCAGTGAAGCGGCACTGAAGCGCGCCGCCGAAGTGTGCCGGACCGTTGCAAAGGGTGATGGCGCGGTGGTGGACGCCTCGCCCGAGCGCAGCAACCGCAAGCTCTATGCCGATACCAATCCGGCGGAAGCCCTGGGGTTTTCCAAAAAAGTTACACTCCTGCAGAAGGTCGATGCCTTCGCGCGCGGTCTTGATCCGCGCGTTGTCCAGGTCTCGGTGTCGCTGGGTGCTGACTGGCAGGCCATCGAAATCCTGCGCGGCGATGGCAGCACCTATCGCGATATCCGTCCGCTGGTGCGTTTCAATGTTTCGGTGGTCTCGTCGGATGGCACACAGCAGGGCCAGGGCAGCCATGGGCTTGGCGGGCGCGGCGAACCGCTGTCTTACCTCACCGACGACATCTGCCAGGCGGCGGCGCGCGAGGCGCTGCGCCAGAGCCTCGTGTCGCTGGAGGCGAAGCCCGCTCCTGCTGGCGAAATGGATGTGCTGCTCGGCCCCGGCTGGCCCGGCATCCTGTTGCACGAAGCCATCGGCCATGGGCTGGAAGGCGATTTCCACCGCAAGAAGACCTCGGTCTTTACCAAGCTGATGGGCGAACGCATCGCGGCGAAGGGCATTACCGTGGTCGATGACGGCACCATTCCTAACCGCCGCGGTTCGATCTCGATTGACGATGAGGGTACGCCGTCACGGCGCAACACACTGATCGAGGATGGCGTGCTGGTGGGCCTCATGCAGGACCGGATGAACGCAAGGCTGATGGGCGTTGCCCCCACCGGCAATGGACGCCGCCAATCCTATGCCCATGCGCCGATGCCGCGCATGACCAACACCTTCATGATGGCGGGCGACAAGGCACCGGAAGAAATCCAGCGCTCGATCAAGAAGGGGCTCTATGCCAAGTCCTTCGGCGGCGGCCAGGTCGACATCACCTCGGGCAAGTTCGTGTTCTCCTGCACCGAGGCCTATCTGATCGAGGACGGCAGGATCACCACGCCGGTCAAGGGCGCGACACTTATCGGCTCCGGCGCCGACGCCTTGAAGCGTATCTCGATGGTGGGCAACGACATGGCGCTCGATCCCGGCATCGGCACCTGTGGCAAGCAGGGCCAAGGGGTTCCGGTGGGTGTCGGCCAGCCCACTATCCGCATCGACCGCTTGACCGTCGGCGGAACCGCTGCCTGAACCATGCGTCCCGGCACGGTGATTTTCGACATGGACGATGTCCTGTGCCGCTATGATCTCGGCAAGCGCCTGCGCGCCCTGTCGAGGATTTCGGGCAAGACGCCGCGCGACATCCGGGCGGCGATCTGGGACTCGGGGTTTGAGGACGACGCTGATGCCGGCGGTTTTCCAGACGCCGATTACTACCT
>JBKJQD010000019.1:0-3541 GCA_046594125.1 Aestuariivirga sp. | reverse complement strand
CAAGATAGCGGGGACCTGACATCCCTGACTTGTGGCCGGAAGCTTGCCCCCTTGCCAATCCCCGCCCTTTCCGCCATAAGCCGCCTCGCCGATAGGCACCCGCCGGGGGCTGAACGGAAGGACTGTGCAATCAGTCAGGGGTTGAACCCCGTCTTCCCGTGTCTCCGCTCTTTCGTTGGACGGTCTTTCGAGCCTTTCATCCGAGGTTCGAAGGAGGCTCTGCGCGGGATACCGAAGGCTGAAACGAAACGATGAAAGGCAATGCACACATGGCTCTTTACGAGCACGTTTTCCTGACGCGCCAGGATGCATCGAACACGCAGGTCGATGCCCTGACCGAACAGTTCAAGGGGCTGATCACCGCCGGCGGCGGCAAGGTCACCAAGTCCGGATACTGGGGCATCAAGTCCTTGGCCTTCCGGATCAAGAAGAACCGCAAGGCGCATTACACGCTCATGAACATTGATGCTCCGTCAGCAGCGGTGGCCGAGATGGAGCGCCAGATGTCAATCAGCGAGGACGTCGTCCGCTACATGACGGTCAAGGTCGAGGCCCACGAAGAAGGCCCGTCGGCCCAGATGCGCCGCCGCGACGACCGCGAAGAGCGCGGTTCCTTCGGCGGTGGCCGTGAAGGCGGCTTTGGCGGCGGTTTCGGCGGTGGCCGTGACCGTGATGGCGGCGGTTTCGGCGGTGGCCGCGACCGTGATGGCGGTGGCTCGTTCGGTGGTGGCCGTCCGCGCCGCGACGAAGCCGTCGAAGTTGAGGGAGGTACGCGCTGATGACGACCGGTCAGGCCCCGCGGAGGCCGTTTTTCCGCCGCAAGAAGAGCTGCCCCTTCACTGGCGACAATGCGCCGAAGATCGATTACAAGGACACGCGCTTGCTGCAGCGCTATATTTCCGAGCGCGGCAAGATCGTTCCCTCCCGCATTACCGCGGTCTGCGCCAAGAAGCAGCGTGAACTGGCCAAGGCCATCAAACGCTCGCGCTTCCTCGGCCTCCTCCCCTATGTGCTGAAGTAAGGAGAACGCGACAATGGACGTTATTCTTCTTGAGCGCGTCGCCAAGCTCGGCGCCATGGGCCAGACGGTCAAGGTCAAGGACGGCTATGCCCGGAACTTCCTGCTCCGCCGCGGCAAGGCACTGCGCGCCACCGATGCCAACAAAGCCAAGTTCGAGCGTGATCGCGCCGTCCTTGAAGTGCGCAACGCCGACCGCCGCCAGGCCGCCGAAACCGAAGCGAAAAGCCTCGACGGCAAGAGCTTCGTGCTGATCCGCCAGGCCGGTGAATCAGGCCAGCTCTACGGCTCGGTCAGCCCCCGCGACATCGCCGAGGCGGCTGCCGCCGCGGGCGTTGCCGTGGAGCGCAACCACATCGTACTTTTGACGCCGATCAAGACCATCGGCCTCTATACGGTTACGGTGCATCCGCATCCGGAAGTGGAAGTGAAGATCACCGTCAACGTCGCCCGCTCGGCCGATGAAGCCTCAGCCCAGGGCCGTGGCGAGGATCTCAAAGGCCCCGCCTCCGACCGCGCCGAAATCCGCGCCGCCGCCGAAGCCCTGTTCGAACAGGAAACCGAAGAGACCGAAGACAACGCCTGATTGCCGAACGCAATCCGCACCGACAAAAAGGGCTGCCGCAGGGCAGCCCTTTTTGCATGGCTGTTAACCTTATGTGTCCACCCCCTCTTGCGGGGCAGGCCCGGCCAGTATTAAACTTTTCTTAATATTTGGTGTGAGTTGCGCCGGACAGCGCTGAGCTTCCGGCTTTGTGGGAGTGAGTGGGCCATGTTCAGTCTGCTTGATCGCGCATTGAAGCATGTTGTCAGGACCGGGGCGTTGCAAGTCACCGCCCCCAACGGCAGCCTGCACAAATATGGCGACGGGACCGGCATGCCGGTGCATTTCGCCGTCACCACGCCGGAAGCGGCCCGCCGCATCGCGCTCGATGGCGACCAGTATCTTGGCGAATGCTACATGGACGGCAGCCTGGTGGTGAAGCAGGGCACCATCTACGATGTCCTCGCCGTGCTGATGTGCAACGCCGAGGCCTTCTCGATGCCCAGGGCGGCCCGCCTGCTCTATGGCCTGCGCGTGATCAAGAAGCGCTTTGACCAATATAATCCGGTGGGCAAGGCCAAGCAGAATGTCGCCCATCACTACGACCTGTCGGGCGCCATCTATGACCTCTTCCTCGACCGCGACCGGCAATATTCCTGCGCCTATTTCGACAAGCCGGACGCCTCGCTCGAAGCAGCCCAACTGGCCAAGAAGCGCCACATCGCGGCCAAGCTGCACATCAAGCCTGGCATGAAGGTGCTCGACATCGGCTCGGGCTGGGGCGGGCTTGGCCTTTATCTGGCCGAAGTCTGCGGCGCCCAGGTGACCGGCGTCACCCTGTCCGAGGAGCAGCACAAGCTATCGAACGAGCGCGCCGTGCAGCGCGGCATCGACGGCAAGGTGCAATTCCGCCTGCTTGACTACCGCCTCCTCAACGAGCAGTTCGACCGTATCGTCTCGGTGGGCATGTTCGAACACGTCGGCATCGGCCACTACGGCGAGTTTTTCGCGCGCTGCAAGACCCTGCTCAAGTCAGACGGCATCGCCGTGCTGCATTCCATCAACCGCTCCGATGGTCCCGGCGCCACCAGCGCCTGGGTGAAGAAATATATCTTCCCCGGCGGCTATATCCCCGCCCTGTCGGAAGTGCTGCCGCATCTGGAGAAGCAGAAGCTCTACGTCACCGACATCGAAATCCTGCGCCTGCATTACGCCAACACCGTCCACCACTGGGGGCTGCGCTTCGCCAGCAACCGCGAGCGCGCCCGCAAAATCTACGACGAGCGCTTCTGCCGCATGTGGGAGTTTTACCTCGCCGCCTCCGAATGCGCCTTCAGATTCGCCGGCATGAACAACTTCCAGATCCAGTTCTGCCGCGACCAGCACGCTCTGCCGCTGACCCGCAACTACATGATCGATGAAGAACAACGCCTAAAGACCGTGGAATCGAAGCGGCCACGCCTGGTGTCAGTCCCGGCGGAGTGACGTCCGTCCCTATGAGGGCCGGATATTCTGGTTCAGGTGGAAGACGTTGTCGGGATCGTACTTGCTCTTGATCTCGCGCAGTCTCCGGTAATTCGCGCCATAGGCCGACGCCACATCGTCCTGGGCCTCGTCGTCGCCGAGATAGTTGATATAGCGGTGGGCCGACCTGAAAGGCGCCATCGCCTCGAACGTCTCACGCACCCAGGCGATGCAGCGGGCATTGTCGGCCGGGTCCGTCCACTGCCCGAGGACGAGTAAATTGTAGCCTTCCGAACGGTGCGGGAAGGCCGTGGCGGCGGGATCGATGCGGCACACGGCGCCGTGGAAATGCTCGAGAACGAGTGCGCCCATCGGTGTCGGGCAGCTTTCAAAACAGTCGATCATGGTAGCGATGGCCGCATCGCTCAGCTCCGACAGGAAGCTCGATTTCCAGTAGTTGAGGGCACCCTTGGGGTAGCCGCCGTCCAGCATCCCGTTAAGGGCGCTGTAGGGAA
>JBKJQD010000435.1:0-8950 GCA_046594125.1 Aestuariivirga sp. | reverse complement strand
CACCGATGGCGACCAGAATTTCTCATCGCTGCTCGAACTCTTCACCCAGGCCTTCCGCGAACCCTTCATCGCCCAGCGCTATTTGCCCGACGTGCGCAAGGGCGACAAGCGCTGGGCGATGAAGGGTTCGCGGAAGGCCTGGGTGAAGAGTTCGAGCAGCGATGAGAAATTCTGGTCGCCATCGGTGAGGCGGAAAACCCCGGCGCCGCCATTGCCATAGAGCGGCTTCAGGATGATGTCGCCATGGGCGCGGCGGAAGGCGGCGATCTCGCCCGCATCCCGGGTGATCAAGGTCTCCGGCATGAATTTGCCATAGCGCAGCACGAACAGTTTTTCCGGCGCGTTGCGCACTTCGGTGGGATCGTTGACCACCAGTGTCTTGGGGTGAATGTGGTCGAGCAGATGCGTGGCGGTGATGTAGCCCATGTCAAACGGCGGGTCCTGGCGCATGTGCAGCGTGTCCAAGGAGCCGAGATCGGCGCGGCGCTGTTCGCCCAGCGTGAAATGATTGCCCGGCTCGTCGCGCACTGTCACGTCGTAACCGGTGGCCCACAGCGTGCCGCCATCCAGCGCCAGGGTTTTCGTCTGATAGTAGAACAGCGAATGCCCGCGGCGCTGCGCCTCCAGCATGATGGCGAAAGTGGAATCGCCCTTGATGTTGATGAGTTCGATGGGGTCCATCTGGACCGCAACTTTCAGCGTCATGTCAGCTGTCTCCGTAGAATGCATTCTCGATGTGTTGCGGCCAGTGGTAGGGACTGATCGCCACGATGTCAAAACGGCAGGTCTGGCGCGCTGCGATCTGGTCGCGCCCCATCCAGCTCCGCGCCGCCGCCGAAATGCGTTTCGATTGGAAAGCGGTGACCGACTCGATGGCCTTGTCGGCGGTGGCGCGGGCCTTGACCTCGATGAAGGCGGTGACGTCGCCGCGCCGCATGATGAGATCGATTTCGCCGGACGGGCTCTTGTAACGCCAGGCCAGCAGCCGGTAACCCTTGAGACGCAGGAACCACAGGGCCAGCCATTCGGATGAACGCCCCGATTGCTCCGCCTGCTGACGATTAGGTCTGGGCATCGCTCTTCAGCGCCAGAATGCGGGCATAGATGTCCTTCTTCGCCAGCCCGAACCGCTTTGACAGTTCGGCGGCCGCCTTGCTGGCCGGCATCGCGGCCACCGCTTCGGTGATAGCTAAATCCAGATCGCCCTCACTCACCAGCTCGATCTCATCGCCGGGCGGTCCAACCAGCAGCGTGATTTCACCCTTGACGGAAGGCCGCGCTTCGAGAATGGCCGCAATCTCCGCCGCCGTGCCGCGCAACACTTCTTCGTGCAGCTTGGTAAGTTCGCGCGTCATCGCCACCTCGCGCTTCGGCATGGCCGCAGCCAGGTCCGTGAGCGCGTCAATGATGCGATGCGGGCTTTCGAAGAAGATCAGTGTGGACCGCCAGCCACCCACTTCGGCGAAGAGTTTCTTCCGCTCAACAGTCTTCTGCGGCAGAAAGCCGAGGAAGGCGAAGCGGTCGGTGGCCAGCCCCGACAGCGCCAGGCCGGTGAGCACGGCGGAGGCACCGGGACAGGCCGTCACCGTGATGCCCTGCGCCACCGCTTCGCGCACCAGTCGGTAACCGGGATCGGACACCAGCGGCATTCCGGCATCGCTGACCAGCGCCATGACAGCCCCATCCTTGAGCCGCGCCAGAATGCCTGGCCGCACTTTCGCCGCGTTGTGCTCGTGATAGGGATAAAGCGGCGTGCGGATGCCATAGCGCTCGAACAGCCGTGCCGTGGTGCGGGTATCCTCGCACAGCACGCTGGCGGCGGCGGCAAGTGTGGAAAGTGCACGAATTGTAATGTCGCCGAGATTGCCGATGGGGGTCGCCACGATGTATAGGCCGGGGCCAAGAGCGGGAGCATCGAAGCTTTGAGTTCCGATCGCGTAGCGGCGGACGGGCGAATGGGGCTCTGTCGTCATGGTGCTCCGGGGGGCCGGTCCGAGTGGAAATTGAAGTGTTGAAGTTCATGCTAGCGCAGCTGTGGCGGCGGCGGGAGTGGCGATATGCGCTTGTGGCAGCACTCGCCATAACGCTGGCCGGCTGCGGTGGTTCGAAGATCAAGGATCTGCTGAAGGATTCGCCCTCCCAGGAACAGCCGGCACAGGCGCCACCGGGGCAATAGGCGGGTCACACCGCCAGTTCGGCAATCAGCGCATTGAGCAGTTTCCGCCCGTCCGGAGTGGCCTTGAGCCGCGAGCCTTCACGCTTGATCAGGCCCATGGATTTGAGCCCGGCAATCTTTCCCGAATCGATACCGCGTCCGGCCAGTGCGGCATAGCGGTCGAGATCGATGCCTTCGGAAACGCGCAGGCCCATCAGCAGATATTCCGACGCCTGTTCGGCGGGCGTCACCGCGATATCGGCGACAACGCCGGTGCCCTGGGAATTCACCAGGTCGCGCCAGGATTCGGGATGTTTCTCGACAATGAGGGCACGGCGGTTTTCGCCTAGGGCAAGGCGGCTATGGGCGCCGGGGCCAACGCCGGCATATTCGCCATAGCGCCAGTAGAGCAGATTGTGCTGTGATTCGTGGCCGGTCCTCGCATGGTTCGACACTTCATAGGCGGGCAGCCCGGCTCTTTCGGTCAACTCCTGCGTGATGTCATAAAGATCGGTGGCGCGGTCCTCGCTGGGTATGATCAGCGATCCTTTGGCGTGGAGATCATGGTAAGCAGTGCCGGGTTCAATGGTAAGTTGATAAAGCGACATATGGCCCTGCTGTTCGGCCAGCGCTTGCGTCAGTTCGGCACGCCACTGATCAAGCGTCTGGCGGGGCCGCGCATAGATCAGGTCGAACGACACGCGCGGGAAAATTTTCGCGGCAAGGCGGAAGGCGGCCAGCGCCTCTTGTGCCGAATGCTGGCGGCCAAGCGCCTTGAGATCGGCATCGTTCAACGCCTGCACGCCCACCGAAACGCGATTCACACCCGCCGTCCGGTAGCCGCGGAAATTCTCCGCCTCGATGCTTGTCGGGTTGGCCTCCATGGTGATCTCGGCATCAGCCGCGATGGGCCACAATGCGGCAACCGCATCGAGAACCTGAGCCACGGCGGCTGGCGGCATCAGCGAGGGTGTGCCGCCGCCGAAGAAGATGCTGCTGACGATGCGTCCCGGTGTCTGTACCGCGAACCACTTGAGTTCCGTGGCCAGGCCATCGGCAAACGACATGGCATCGACGGGTTGATGGCGCACATGCGAATTGAAATCGCAATAGGGACACTTGGCCTTGCAAAAGGGCCAGTGAATATAGACGCCGAATGCTTGCTCAGAAGAGGTCACGGACCAGCTGCTCCAGTGCCTTTGCCCGGTGCGAGATACGGTTCTTCAGGGCAGGGTCGAGTTCGGCAAAGGTTTGCGTTTCACCGTCGGGCACAAACATCGGATCATAGCCATGGCCAAGCTGCCCGCGTGGCGGCCACACCAGATGTCCCGGCGCACGGCCTTCGTAAATGCGTTCCGCGCCATCCGGCCAGATGACGCACAGCGTACACATGAAGGACGCGCGGCGCTGATCCGGTATGCCGGCACCCTTTTTCACGAGCCTCTCCTGCACCACGCCCATGGCGAGGTTCCAGTCGCGCGACGGACCCGCCCAGTTCGCGGTATAGACGCCCGGATCGCCGCCCAGCGCATCCACACAAAGTCCCGAATCATCCGCCAGCGCAATCAGTCCCGAGGCCTCCATGGCCGCCAGCGCCTTGATGCGGGCGTTGCCGGTGAAAGTGGTTTCGGTCTCCTCGGGTTCGGGCAAGCCAAGTTCACCAGCCGATACCGCCGTCACGCCATGGGGCTTCAGCAACTCGGCGAACTCTGCCAGCTTGCCCTTGTTGTGAGTGGCGACGACGATGCGCTGACCGGTGAGCTTTCGGCTCATGCAATGGTCTGCCGCTGGAGTTCGACCAACTCGCCGATGCCCTTGCGGGCCAGCGCCAGAAGTTCCAGCAGCGCTTCCTGCGAGAAGGGCTCACCTTCCGCTGTGCCCTGGATTTCGACAATGCCGCCCGAGCCGGTCATCACGAAATTGGCGTCGGTGCCCGCCGTCGAATCCTCGGCATAATCGAGGTCGAGGACGGCGGCACCGCCATGCAACCCGCAGGAGATCGCCGCCACATGGTCCTTCAGCGGCCAGGTCTTGAACATGCTGCGCGCTTTCATCCACATCAGGCAGTCATGGAGCGCCACCCAGCTTCCGGTGATCGCCGCCGTGCGGGTTCCGCCATCCGCCTGTATGACATCGCAATCGAGCGTGATCTGCTTTTCGCCAAGCGCCGTAAGATCGACCACGGCGCGCAGCGAACGCCCGACGAGGCGCTGGATTTCCTGGGTACGGCCCGACTGCTTGCCCTGTGCCGACTCGCGGCGCATGCGCTCGCCCGTGGCGCGCGGCAGCATCCCGTATTCAGCGGTGACCCAGCCCTTGCCGCCGCCCTTCAGCCACGGCGGAACCCTCTCCTCCAGCGACGCCGTGCACAGCACATGGGTGTCGCCGAAACGCACCAGACAGGACCCCTCGGCATGTTTGGCATAGGCGCGTTCAAATCTGGCAGCGCGCAACTGGTCAGGCTTTCGTCCCGATGGACGCATGGTGATATTCCTTCTTTGGAGGGGGCCTTCTAGACGTTTGATTGACCTCAGCCAACTTGATTCCTACATTGGGGCCATGAGCATCATCCCGCCGCGGCCCTTCAGCGACGACCGGCTTCCCGGCATCGCCGGGCTTGACCAGCGTTCGCGCGAGATTTTCCGGCGTCTCGTCGACACCTATCTCGAGACCGGCGAACCCGTCGGCTCGCGCACCATTTCGCGCATCCTGCCGTCCAGCCTGTCATCCGCCTCGGTGCGCAACGTCATGATGGACCTTGAGGAAGCGGGCCTGATTTTTTCGCCCCATACCAGCGCCGGCCGCATGCCCACCGAGAAGGGCCTGCGCTTCTTCGTCGACGCCCTCATGGAAATGGGTGCGATGAGCACCGAGGAACGCGCCCGTATTGATGCCCAGGTGGCGGTCTCCAATCGTCAGCGCCGCATCGAGGATGTGCTGGGCGAGGCCACCACGCTGCTGTCGGGCCTGTCGCATTGCGCGGGCGTCATTCTGGCGCCCAAGATGAACGCCCGCCTCAAACATATTGAATTTGTGAACCTGGCGCCGGGCCGGGCGCTGGTCATCCTCGTCGGCGAGGATGGCAGTGTCGAGAACCGGGTGATCGAAGTGCCGCCGGGGCTGCCACCCTCGACCTTTGCCACCGCCTCCAATTATTTGTCGACCAGGTTCCTGGGGAAGACGATTGGTGAAGTGCAGCGCTTCGTGCGCGATGAGATGGAGAGCCTGCGGCGCGAACTCGATGAGGTGTCGGCGCGGGTGGTGGAAGCGGGTGTGGGCATCTGGTCGGGCGACAGCGATCCCGATGGCAAGACGCTGATCGTCAAGGGCCAGGGCAACCTGCTAGAGAATGCCACGGCGGTCGACGACCTCGAGAGAATCCGCAAGCTCTTCGACGACATCGAGAACAAGAAGGAACTGGTGCAACTCCTCGGATTGGCCGAAGAGGGCGAAGGCGTCAGGATTTTTATCGGTTCCGAGAACCGGCTGTTTTCGCTTTCGGGCTCGTCGCTGATCGTGGCGCCCTACAAGAACAGCGAGGAAAAAATCGTCGGCGTTCTGGGCATCATCGGGCCCACCCGCATGAATTATGCCCGCATCATCCCGATGGTCGACTATACCGCCCGGATGCTGGGCCGCCTCCTCACTTGATTTTTGCCGCCAGCCAGCCGATATGCGGGTTCATATCCGCAATTTTCAGACCGCAAAGAGCGTGAGCATGGCTGACGAGACCAACACTTCTGATTTCATCGAATTCCCAACCGACATCGAAAGCCCGATGGCCGAGCCGCCGCTCGACGAGCGCGATTTGCAGATCGAGGCACTGACCGGCGAAGTGGCCGCCCTCAAGGACCGCATGCTGCGGCTTGCCGCCGACGCCGAGAACACCCGCAAGCGCCTGGAGCGCGAAAAGGCGGAAGCAACCCTCTATGCCGCCACCAATTTCGCCCGCGACCTGCTGAGCGTTGCCGACAACATGGGCCGCGCCCTGGCCGCCGTGTCGCCGGAAGTGCGGGCCGATGAGGTCGCCGCCAATCTTCTGTCCGGCGTCGAAATGACCGAACGCGAGCTCATCAACGTGTTGCAGCGCTACAACATCCGCAAGCTCGAGACGATCGGCCAGAAATTTGATCCAAACATGCACCAGGCCCTGTTCGAGATGCCAACCAGCGATCAGCCGCCCGGCACCGTGGTACAGGAAATGCAGGCGGGCTACGCCATCGGCGAACGCTGCCTGAGGCCCGCCATGGTTGGTATCGCAAAGGCGGAAGATTAGAATTCCCTCTCCCGCTTGCGGGAGAGGGTGGCGCGAAGCGCCGGGTGAGGGGCTGTGTTACTGCTCTGCCGCCTATTGCTTCTTCAAAGCATCGCCCAGAATCGCCGCCGCGCCTTCGAGGCTTGAACCCGTCACCACCGTGTTGGGAACCAGCTTGCCCATCAGGGTCACCAGATTGGGTTCGCGCTCCAGCGTGCCCAACACTTTGTCGAGGGCCTGAAGCATGGCGACTCGGTCCTGGCCCAGCACATTGGCCTGGGCCAACTGGCCCTGAGCGATTTCTTCCAGGTATTTGCGTTCAGCGCGGCCAAGTGCGGCGCGTTCGGCTTCCTTCTGTTCGGCCACCTTCACGGCGATCTGTGATTCAACCAGGCGCGGCTGCTCGTTGGCAGTGGCTTTCGCCTGTTCGGTTTCGATCCGCTGCTTCTGCGCCTCGGTTTCGCGCTTGTAGGCTTCGCCCAGCTGGTCGGCCAATTGCTGGCGCTGGCGGCCCAGCAGGATTTCTGGTGGGATCGAAGGTTCGCCCAAGCGCACTTCCTTGATCTCGACGCCGGCTTTGCGGGCTTCGATCTTGATCTGCTCTTCGATTGTATCCTCGATCGCCTCGCGGTTCTCGATGAAGTCGAGAACCCTGGTGGGGCGCACTTCGTAGCCGATGATCTTGTCGCCATCCTTCTTGGGGATGCGGATGTTGGAGCCCGCGACGTTCCTGACGATCGAACGGATCAACGGCGTCAGGATGCGGTGCTCGATCTGGTCGATGCCGCCGACCGAGCCCGCCACGATGGGGGCGTTCTCGGGAGAGACTTGCGCCACGGCACGGAGTTCCTGCGGAATGTCCCAGCCTTCGACCTTGACGAAGACCGCGACATCGACGGCGGTGTCGGGCTTTGGCACGTTGATGGCGCGCTCCACCTGATTGAGATTGCCCTGCTGGTCGAGCGACAGGTCGATGAAGCGCTTGGTATAGCCACCCTTGTACTCCCAGGTTTGGACGCGGGTATCAACCAGCGTCACTTCATAGGCATGGCGGTTGAGGTAATAGGCGCCGGGCAGCAGCGGTTCCTTCCACAGGCCGATGCAGCCCTTGGGCACCAACGGCACCGACAGCGCCTCGGCATCGTGCTGGGCCTGGCTGACGCGCACCATCTCTTCCTTGCAGTTGAGACCCGGCTGCTGGACGTTGGATTTGACGACACCGACCTGGCCCGTCGGAATGATGGTGGCGCTGGTGTCCTGGTCAACACGGACATCGAAGAGATAGCGGTTAAGGCGATAGGAGCCGGGCTTCAACACGGTCTCCTGTGGCCCACGAAATCCACCCTGCTCGATGAAGGTCTGGGCATCGAGCATGGTGGCGAGCTTGTCGTCGGCGATGACCGGGGCAATGAACATGCCTTCCGGCATGGGGGCGCCATCCAGTGCGGTGATCTGGCCGTAAAAGCCTTCCGGCACCTGCACGACATCGACCGGCTCCACGTCGAACAGCACATTGAGCAGCGGCCGGAAATGGAAGCCGGGCCCAAGAATTTCGGCCTGCGGACCCTTCTGGCCCGGCAGGGCGATGATGCGTCCGGGCGGCAGGTCGGCGGCCAGATAGGTGCGTTTCAGTTGTCCCACCTTGTCGGCGGGAACGAGAACGAAGGACGTCGAGGCCAGAAAGCCAAGGCCGACGAGGATCATCACGATGCCCACCACCGGGCTCCCCAACAGGGCGGCAACCGCCGCGGCCTGGTTCTGGGCGCCTGATAGCGCCGCTGGACGGCGCTTGAAGAAGCTCTGCGCGCCAATCAGGATAAGGATCAAACCGACAATTACCAGCAACATGGTACGACTCCCGAATCAGCCCCTAGACAGCCTGGCCCATCTGGATCAGATTTGACATTTGGAATTCATGTCGGATTCCAGCAACCGGGGTGCAAGAGATGACAGACTATACGCTTGAGATCTACAAGGACAAGCGCGGTGAGTTCCGCTGGCGCCGCACGGCGTCGAACGGCGAGATCGTCGGCGCGTCGTCGGAAAGCTACAAGGCCAAGCGCGATTGCGAGGCCAACGCCAACCGCGATACCGCAGCCGACAAGTGGGAATTCTACAAGGACAAGAACGGCGGCCATCGCTGGCGCTGCTTCTCCACCGCCAACCAGAAGCAGGTGGGCAAGGCGACGGAAGCCTTCAGTTCCAGGAAGCACGCCGAGAACAATGCCGCAATGAACGGCTGGAAGGGCTAAGGCCTGGTGACACGGCGGAGCGTCAGATTGATGCGCCCGCCGTCCTTCAGCAGGCGCGACGTGCCGCTGAGCACCCGGTCGATGCCGTGATAGCAGAGGCGCGACGCGCCACCCATTACCAGCACATCGCCCGATGAGAGCTTGAGCGTTTCAGTCTTGCCGCCGCGCTCCGTCCCGCCGATGCGGAACACGGCGGTATCGCCCAGCGAGATCGAGACAACCGGGGCCGCGAAATCCTCCTCGTCAGTATCTTGGTGCAGGCCCATCTTGGCGCCTTCGCGGTAATGA
>JBKJQD010000206.1:0-4324 GCA_046594125.1 Aestuariivirga sp. | reverse complement strand
CCCCGCATGGACTTTCCGAGCGCCGCCTCATAGTCGGGCACGGGGCGGTCGACGGAGGTGGTGTCCTTGCTATCAACACCGGCCATCGACTTCAGCATGATCGCCGCGTCGCGCACGTCACGCGCAATCGGCCCCGCCTGATCGAGCGAAGAGGCGAAGGCGACGATGCCCCAGCGCGAGCAGCGGCCATAGGTGGGCTTGATGCCGACGGTGCCGGTGAAGGCGGCGGGCTGGCGGATCGAGCCTCCCGTATCGGTGGCGGTGGCGGCGGCACAGATATGGGCGGCAACCGCCGATGCCGAGCCGCCCGAGGAACCGCCCGGCACCAGTGCCGCATTGGAGTTGCGGCGCTTCCACGGGTTGATGACGTTGCCGTAGTAGCTCGTTTCGTTGGAGGAGCCCATGGCGAACTCGTCCATGTTGAGTTTGCCGAGCATCACGGCACCATCGCGCCACAGGTTGCTGGTGACGGTCGACTCATAATCTGGCTTGAAACCGTCAAGCACATGGCTGCACGCCTGGGTGTGAATGCCCTCGGTAGCGTAAATGTCCTTGATACCGAGCGGAATGCCTTCCAGCACCCCGGCCTCGCCCCTGGCCAGCCTGGCGTCGGAGGCCCTGGCCATGGTGCGGGCCTTGTCCGGCGTCTCGACAATATAAGCATTGAGAACACGCGCCTGCTCCATGGCGGCGAGATAGGCGTCGGTCAGTTCAAGAGCCGAGAACTGCTTCGTCTTCAGACCCTGGCGGGCGGCGGCGATGGTGAGGGATGTGAGAGAGGTCATGGAATGTCCCGTAGTGTCATCGCCGGACTTGTTCCGGCGACCCATGGTGCGACAATGTCAGTGCCGAAAAGCGCGGTTAAATGGGTCCCCGGAACAAGTCCGGGGATGACAGAACAACAGCAGCAGTTCATTCGACCACCTTCGGAACCATGAAAAACGCGTCTTCCTGGGCTGGCGCATTGGCGATGATTTTCTGCGGATAGTGGCCGTCGGTCACTTCGTCGCTCCGCATCTTCATCTTCATGGTGACGACGGAGGTCATCGGCTCGACCTTGGAGACATCGACCTCGTTCAGCTGCTCGATCCAGCCGAGGATGGAATTGAGTTCACCGGCCAGACGCGGCAGATCCCCGTCCGGAACCTTGATCCGCGCCAGACGCGCCACCCGCTTGACGGTTGCCTGATCGACCGACATGGACTTGAATCCCTTCGTAAACAGGCGCGCTGGATAGCACCCGTTCAGGCCACCTGCAACTTGGCTTTCTGCCGCCCCTGATCATCAAAGTTTTCCGGATCGAGCCAGGCTTCGAAGGCCCTGCGCACCTTTGGCCAGTCCGTGTCGAGCATGGCGAACCAGGCGGTGTCGCGGTTTCTGCCCTTGATGATGAAATGCTGGCGGAAAATGCCCTCGAAAGCGAAGCCGAAACGGGCCGCGGCCTGGCGTGACGGGGCGTTGAGCGCGTCGCATTTCCATTCGAGGCGGCGCACCCCCAAGTCATCGAAGCAATGGCGGATCATCAGGAAGATCGCCTCGGTTGCCTCGCGCGTCTTCTGCAGCGCTGGCGACATCCAGATATGGCCGATCTCGATGACGCCGTTCATCGCATCGCAGCGCATGAAGGCGCCCACGCCGCAGGGCTTGGCCGTATCGCGGCGGATAAAGCTATAGAACCACGGGTCGCGTGAAGCCTCGCGGGTTTTCAGCCATTCAGCGAAGCTCTCGAAATTCTCCCATGGTCCATAACCCATATAGGTCCAGACATGGCCATGGACGTCGTCGTTGACGAAAGATTCGTAGAGCGCCTGGGCATGTTTTGCCGCCGATACGGGCACCAGCCAGATCCAGCGGCCATGGAGCGGGCGCAGGTCCGGGATGTTGCCGGGCGGCAGGGTTTCGACGATGGCGCCGACGGGTCTTGTGGTCATGTCAGACTCCAATCTCGTCACCGGCTGCCATGACCTTCACATTCGCGGCGGCGGCACCCATGGCCTTGAGGAAGGCCGTTGCGTCATCGGCGACGAAGCCCTTGAAGGAGGCGAAATGGCAGGGAATGATGGTTTTGAAGTTGAAGAAATTCTTGCAGGCATAGGCCGCCTGGTCGCCACCCATGGTGAAGCGGTCGCCGATGGGCAGGATGCCGATGACCGGTTTGTAAAGGTCCTCGATCAACTTCATGTCGAGCGACAATCCGGTATCACCCGCAACATAAACAGTCTTGCCGCTCTCATGTTTTGGCTGGATGATGAAGCCTGACGGATTGCCGAGATAGATGGGAATGCCATCGACAATGTCGGACGAAGAATGCCAGGCGTTGGTGAAGATCACGTCGAAATCGTCAAAGGCAATCCGCCCGCCATGGTTGCCGGGACTGTAGTTCTCCGCCCCCTTGGAATTGAGATAATTGCAGATCTCGAAGTTGGCGACCAGCACGGCGCCGGTGGCCTTGAGAATGGCTATGGAATCGCCGATGTGGTCGCCATGGCCGTGGGTGAGCAGCACATGGGTGCAGCCCGTGGATGCCTCCTGCCACGAAGCCTTGGCCGCCGGGTTTCCGGTGAAGAAGGGATCGATGAGGACGACCGCCTTGCCGGTTTCAATGCGGAAGGCGGAATGGCCGTGGTAGGTGATCTTCATGGCGGGACTCCTGTGCCGGGCGCCATGATCGTCCCGCGCCACACAGGAAGCAAGTTCGGCATTTGACCGGCATGCCAAATCCGCTAGGTGAAAGCCATGGCCAATTCCGACGTCAGCATCAGAACCGCTTTGGAAAGCGTGGCGGCTGGCATGCGCCTCATGGGGCTTGACCTTGGCACCAAGACAATCGGTGTGGCCACCAGCGACCGCACCCGGCAGATCGCCACGCCGGTCGAGACCGTGGAGCGCAAGAAATTCACCGCCGATGCGGCGCGTCTGCTGGAACTGGCGGCGCGCGAGAACATCGGGCTCTTTGTCCTGGGCTTGCCGGTCAACATGGATGGCAGCGAGGGGCCGCGCGCCCAATCCACCCGCGCTTTCGCCCGCAACCTGTCGCGGCTGACGCCGATCCCCATCGCCTTCTGGGACGAGCGGCTATCGACCGCGGCAGTGCAGCGCATGCTCATCCAGGCCGATGCCTCGCGCGCCAAACGCCACAGCGTCGTCGACAAGTTGGCGGCTGCCTGGATATTGCAGGCGGCACTGGATTCGCTCAGATGACCACCATCTTCCTGGCGCTGCTTCCGGTGTTCATCGTTATCCTCATCGGTTTTGCGCTGCGGCGCTTTCAGGTGATCCGCGACGAGCAATGGCTGGCGCTCGATCAACTGTGTTATTTCGTGCTGTTCCCGGCGATCATCTTCAAGGAAATCGCCGCGGCGGATTTTTCCAGCGTGCCAGTGGTGCAGATGGGGCTGGCCATGCTGCTGGCGGTCAGCGCCATGTTTGCCCTGCTGCTGGTGTTCCACCGCCCGCTGATGGCGGCACTGGCCATCACCGGCCCACAGTTCACCAGCGTGGTGCAAGGTGCTTCGCGCTGGCATACCTTCATCGCCTTCGCCATCATTCCCATTTACTTTGGTCCCAAGGCCCTGTCGCTGGGTGCGGTCGGTGCCGCGGCGATGACGCCGTTTCTCAATATCGTCTGCGTCATCATCATGTCGCGCTTTGCGTCTGGCCAACGCCCCGATACCAAGACCATGGCGCTGTCGATCATCCGCAATCCTTTTGTCTTTTCCTCGCTGGGCGGTGTTGCCTGGCAAATACTCGGGCTGCCGGCGCCCGCCATGGGTATTCAGGTTCTCGACATGATCGGCCGCGGCGCCCTCGGGCTGGCCTTGCTGACGGTGGGCGCGGGCTTGCGCCTCGGCGATGCCTTCTCGGACTGGCCGTCGGTTGCGGCGGCGACAGTTCTCAAGCTGCTGCTCATGCCGCTCCTGATGTTCGCAGCACTCTGGCTGTTCGGCGTCAGGGGCGAAGCCTTCTCCGTAGCGCTCCTCTGTGGCGCGGTGCCCACCGGGTCGGGCGCCTATGTGCTGGCGAGGCAGATGGGCGGGGATGCACCACTGGTCGCCAACATCCTGACGCTGCAAGTGATCTGCGCCGCGCTCACCATCCCCCTGGTGCTGGCCCTGTCGGGCGCTACTTAGTGAGCTTGAGTTGACTTTACTTATCCCCCTCCCCCTTGTGGGGAGGGGTTAGGGGTGGGGGTCCACGAGTCGAGACCTTGGCCACGCCCACCCCGGCCCTCCCCACAAGGGGGAGGGTGAAGTAAGGGAAAGCCTAAATCCATCCCGCGCTACAGGATGAAGTCGGTGCCGTGCAGGCTCGAGGCCAGGACGTC
>JBKJQD010000112.1:0-4956 GCA_046594125.1 Aestuariivirga sp. | reverse complement strand
GTGTCTCTCGATCCGGAACATTTGCATGTCTTTGATGCGTCCGGCAGTGCGCTTCGCTAGCGCGCTTTTTGCCATCATCGCCCTTCTGCAACCGGCCTTCGCCGCCAGCAGCACGGTTCCGCTGGCCAAGGTGACCGCACTCATTATGCGCGAGCGGCCAGCGGTGAAGCAAGCCCCGCTCTGGGCCGAAGACATGCTGGCCGCCTTCAGCGAAATCGAAATTCCCGCCAGCCGCGAGAATGTCTGCGCGGGAATTGCCATCATCAGTCAGGAATCCGGCTTCTCCGCCAACCCGCATGTGCCCGATCTGGGCCGCCTCTCGGAGCAGGCACTGCGCGGCAAGCTCGAAGCCATTCCCATCGTCGGCTCGCGCGTTCTCGAATTTCTCGAGTCAAAGCCCAGCCCTGAAGACAGCATCATGGACCGAATCCGCGCGGCGCGTACCGAGCGCGATCTCGATCTGGTCTATCGCGGCATCATCAGCGGCATCGGTGCTGCAACCGAGCTGCGCATGCTGATCGACAGCGGCCTTCTCAATCGCTTCATCGAGCAGCGCAACGAAATTTCCACCATCGGCTCCATGCAGGTGTCGGTCGCCTTCGCGCTGGCCACCGAACGCCAGCGCCGCTGGACACCGATGAACCTGCAGGACACCTATGCCGTGCGTGACGCGCTCTATACGCGCAAGGGCGGCATGACCTATGGCCTGCTCCAGCTTCTTGGCTATGATAGCGGCTACGACCGCAAGATTTTCCGCTTTGCCGATTACAATGCCGGCCGCTATGCCAGCCGCAACGCCGCCTTCCAATTGGCCGTGGCTGAACTAAGCGGCGTAAAACTTGATCGCGATGGCGACCTCCTCGCCTACGGCGCCAGCGGCAAGCCTGCAGGCAAGGCTGGCAAGACCGAAAAGGCGTTGCGGCAGATCATTGGGACGCGGATGAGCGAAGCGGAGATTCGCAGTGATCTCACCCATGAGAAGCAACAGTCCTTTGCCAAGACACGCATCTTCACGGAAGTCCGTGATCTCTTCCGGCGCAAGGCCGGAAAACCAGCGGCCTTCGCTACCGTGCCCGATATCGCCCTCGCCAGCATCAAGATCACCAGCCGCATGACCACGGCAATCTTCGCGGCCCGCGTCAACGGGCGCTACCAGCGCTGCGTGAAGAGGCCATAGAGGTTCAGGGGCCTTTGGCAACCGCCGCCACATGGCGCGCGAAATCGGGCGTCGCCATCAGCGTCTTGCAGCGCGTAAAGCGGTTGACCGAGTAGGCCCAGAAATCGTCGGCGGGGTTCTTGTTGGCATGCTGGATAAGGCCCCACAGCGTCCACAACAGGTCGCACATGGCCTTGTAGATGACGATGCGCCCGCGCTCCTGCGTTGAAGGCTCACCGCCGAAATAGGCGCGGATCATTTCTTCTTCCTGTGTCGCATCGAACTGGCCTTCGACCGCGAGGTCGCCCAGATCCCACATCGGGTCGTTCATGCCGGAATATTCCCAGTCGACCAGCCACATGCGCTGGCCCACATCGAGTAAATTCTCGCACAGCGGGTCGCAATGACAGGCGGTGAGCGGCAGTGCATGGGCATTGAGAGCGGCGCGCACCGCTTCCGCCTCGCGCATCACGTCATGATAACCACCGGGCAATTCGATATCCTTGGTGGCGAGGATTTTCAGATAATCATCGATCATGCTGAACAGTTCGAAGCGGAAACTGAACTTGGCGTTTGAATTGTGGAGTTTACGGAACACCTCGCCCGCCCGCGCCGGAGCACCTGCAATCGACTTGAATTTCTCCGGCGACATGGTCACGGCATTGTCGACAAGCCGCGTCACCATCACACCAGTTTTGGCATCAAAACAGAGAGCGTCGGGGCTGACGCCCGCCCGCGCCGCCTCGCGCGCCGCCTGTTCCTCATTGGCGCGGTTGATGTATTCCTCCGTACCCTTGCCCGGCAGCCGCAGCACATATTGCTCACCGCCATGATCGACGCGAAACACCAGATTGGTAAGCCCGCCCAGCCGCGTGATCTCGACGTCGGCATCGTCCTGATGCCAGAACATCTGAATCCGGCCCAGCGCCTCGCGGGCCAGTGCAAGCCCCTGATCATCCATGGCTACGCTCTCAGTCTTTCCATCTTCGCGTCATAGAGACAGCGCGGACCGCGTGTCGCAGCATAACTTGTCCCGAAGGCTTCTATACTGAAGACCGTCTCGCGCGCCATCACGGCTGGAACATAGCCGAATGCGATGGTCTTTGCCAATGTGTGGCCGAAGCCTGCGCTGCTGGTGGAGCCAACCACCTTGCCATCAAAAAGGATCGCCTCGCCGCCAAGTAGCGGTGCAAAGCCGTCGATGGTGAAGGAACACAGTTTGCGCGAAACACCTTCAGCCTTGATCCTCGCCAGCGCCTTGCTGCCGATGAACTCGCCCTTGTCCAGCGCCACGCAGAATCCGAGGCCCGCTTCGTAAGGATTATAGTCAGGTGAAATATCGCCGGACCAGTAGAGATAACCCTTCTCCAGGCGGCACGAATCGATGGCGCGATAACCGGCATTGGCGATGCCGTACTGTTTGCCTTCGCCCATGATAAAATCATAAATCCGGCCTGCAAATTCTTGCGGTACATAGAGTTCATACCCAAGCTCTCCGACGTATCCGATGCGGACAGCCAGGACGTTGGCATAGACACAATCGATCCATCGAGCGGACAAAAAGGGAAAGGCCCCATTCGACAAGTCGGTGTCCGACAGTGCCTGAAGAACATCGCGGGATTTTGGGCCGCAAACATTCAGCACGGCGAAACCGTTCGTGACTTCGCGTATTGTTACGCCTTCCTGGAGATGCTTTGCCACCCATCCTGAATCGCGCACACCGAAGCCCGAACCCGTGACCAAGTAAAAGTGGTCAGGGCTATCGTTAATGAGCGTCACATCCGCTTCGATGCCGCCACGCGTATTGCACAACTGGGTATAGATTGCCTTTCCGGGCGGCCCCGAGAGATTGTTTACGGCCACGCGCTGCATCGCAGCTTCGGCTCCCCGCCCACTGATTTCGAACTTAGCGAAGGATGTCTGGTCAATGATGGCAACACGTTCCCGAATTGCCTTGTGTTCGGCGGCAACATGCTCAAACCAACTCGGCTTGCCTTCAAAGGATGGGTACTCGCCACGATCCGTGCCGGTCGGCGCAAACCAGTTGGGGCGCTCCCAGCCCATTTTGGTGCCGAAAACCGCTCCTGCTCTCTTCAGACGAGTATGTAGTGGCGAAACGCGCAAGCCCCGTCCCGCTTGGATTTCCTCGGCTGGCCAATGCACTTTGTAATAGGACGCATAGGCCTCAATGGCGCGTTCCTCGAGATAGCGCGGCTGCGCCTGCAGACTGGAAAAACGCCTGACGTCGAAAGGCCACAGGTCCATCCCGGCATCGCCATGCAGGATGAGATTGGACATGGCCAGCCCAGCGCCCCCCGAAGCGGCGATGCCCGCCGTAAAGCCGCAGGCGACGTAGAGATTTTCGAGGCCCGGCGCCAGACCCATGATCGGCTCGCCATCGGCGGAAACCGGAATGGGTCCGTTGATCACCGTCTGGATGCCGATCTCGTTCAGCACCGGAAGCCTGGCCGCGGCGGGCAACGCAAATCGCTCCAGCCGGTCCATGTTGGGCGCCAGCAATTCGCGGCCAAACGACAGTGGCGGCAGCCCGCGATGGAAGCCAACGGAACCATCCTCCCAGCCGCCGATGGCAAAGGAACCCGTATCGGGCTTCAGGTAGAAGTTGTTGTCCGGATCGCGCAGCGTGGTGAGGCCCGCATCGAACGACAATGTCTTCTCGGTGAGGAAATACTGGTGTTCAACGATGCCTGCCGCCAGTTCGATGCCAGCCATCAGGCCCACCCGCTTGGCCCATAGGCCGGCGCAGTTCACCAGAATATCGCAGGCGATGTTCCCGCCATTGGTGACCACACCCAGAGCCCGGCCATCGGCGATGGCAATCTCCTCGACGCAAACGCCCTCTTCGATCCTGGCACCATGCTTACGCGCCCCCTTGGCATAGGCCATGGTGAGCGAATAGGGATCGATGTAGCCATCGCCCGGAATGAAGGCGGCACCCTTGATACCATCGGTGGTTATGTAAGGAAAATGTAACTTGGCTTCTTGCGCCGAAAGCGAATGACATTCGACGCCAAAGCTCTTGGCTTGCCCCATGGCGCGGCGGATTTCGCTCCACCTCGCCTCACTGCCTGCCAGACGCAGCGATCCAACCTTCTTCCATGAGATGGCCTGCCCCGTCTCGCTTTCAAGCCGGTCAAAAACGGCGACCGAATTCTGCATCAGCCGTGTGAGGTTCTTCTTGGCCCGCAACTGGCCGACGAGTCCTGCCGCGTGCCAAGTGCAGCCGTGGGTGAGTTGCGCCTTTTCAACGAGCAGCACATCCCTGGCGCCATCGCGCGCCAGATGATAGGCCAGCGACGTGCCAATGGCGCCACCGCCGATGATGAGAATGTGAACGTGGCGGTCAGCACGGAAGCTCATGCTTTCACTCTCGCATTGCCCGGATCATAAAGCGGCTCCAGATGCACCTTGGCCTTCACCACGTCCTTGGCGACGACAAGTTCATAGGAGCCACCGCGCACATAATCATCCGTCACACCTTCGGCATTGCGCACATAGCCGTAGCCGATGGGCCTGCCCACCGTATAGCCAAAACCGCCGCTGGTGAGATAGCCCGCGAATTGGCCATCGCGCAGGATCGTCTCGCGTCCCACCAGCACGATGTCCTCGCGTTCGGTGGTGAACCCGGCCAGCATCTTGGTGAGCGGTGCGGCGGCAATCTTCTCCACCGCCTCACGCCCGATGAAGTTTTGATTTGATTTCAGTTTCACCGCCCAGCCAAGCCCGGCATGAAACGGCGTGTCATTGAGTGTAATGTCCGAGCCCCAGGCGCGATAGCC
>JBKJQD010000016.1:0-7311 GCA_046594125.1 Aestuariivirga sp. | reverse complement strand
CCACCGAGCAGCGTGATGCGGTCGAGCTTCACCCGCTCCATAAGATTGCCGCCAGCCAGATCAGCGGCGGGACTAAAACTCCAGTTACCGTTGCCCGATTCCAGCCGCTCGACGGCGGCGGCGGGTTGTTCGACATCGATGCTCTCGACATCGACGCTGCCATTGAACAATCCAGCCAGCGTCATGCGCACCACGATACGGGCGGCGGACGCGAACTCCTTCTCCTGAAGCCCCGGCGGATTGGCGATGTGGACGTCTTCCACCACGAACTTCGGCCACGGAAACAGCCGCGCCGTGATGTCGCCGGAGATCGTCACGTCGCGGCCAGTGAGTTTGCGCCCATAATTTTCGAGATCGGCGCGGTAGCCGTTCCAGTCGATAATCAAGGGCGCCAGCAGCAGCGCCGCGACCACAGTGACCAGCAGGATGCCAAAATAAAAGACGGGCGACTTCCAGAGTTTCATGGGCGTTTCAGATGCAAGGGCTTTGCGTCAATCAAATGGCGGCGTTCTTGCCGGGGTTCATGATGTTGCGCGGATCGAATGCGCGCTTAATGTCACGCATGAAGGCCAGCGCCGGGCCATGCTCTTTCTCAAGATATGCAACCTTGCCCGAACCGATGCCGTGTTCGCCGGTCGAGGTTCCGCCCATGGCGATGGCCCGGTCGATCAGGCGGCCATAGACGTCCTTGACCCGCCTCACTTCATCGGCATCGGCGCGGTCGCAGAACAGCACCACATGGAAATTGCCGTCCCCCACATGGCCGACGATGGGACCATAAAGCCCGTTGGCGGCAAGGTCGGCCTGGGTTTCGGTTACGCATTGGGCCAGCCGCGAAATCGGCACGCAGACATCGGTAGCGAAGGCATCCTTGCCGGGCATCAGCGATTTCGTAGCCCAAAAGGCGTCGTGCCGTGCCTGCCACAGCTTCTGCCGGTCCTCTTCTTTCGTGGCCCAGTCGAAGGGACCGCCGCCCAGGTCCTCGGCAATAGCCGCGAAAGTTTCCGCTTGCTCCTTGGCCGAGGCAATGGTGCCATGGAATTCCAGGAACAGGGTCGGAGCGACCTTGAGATCGAGTTTCGAATAGGCGTTGAAGGCTTTGACGTGCTCGGCATCGACCAGTTCGATGCGCGCCACCGGCAGGCCCATCTGGATCGCCGTGATGGTAGCGTTGCAACAGGCCTCGACCGAGGGAAAGGGGCAGACCGCGGCGACAATCGCCTCGGGGATGCCATAGAGTTTCAGCGCCACCTCGGTGATGACGCCAAGTGTTCCTTCGGAGCCGACCATCAGGCGGGTAAGGTCATAACCGGCTGACGATTTCCTGGCGCGGCTGCCGGTGCGGATGATCGAGCCATCAGCCATGACGGCGGTGACGTTCAGCACGTTCTCGCGCATGGTGCCATAACGCACCGCATTGGTGCCAGAAGCCCTCGTCGCCGTCATACCGCCAAGGCTGGCGTCAGCACCGGGATCGACGGGGAAGAACAGGCCCTGGTCGCGCAGATGGATGTTGAGCTGCTTGCGCGTGACGCCGGCTTCAACGCGGCAATCGAGGTCCGAGGCATTGACTTCAAGAATGCGGTTCATGGCCGAGAGATCGATCGATATGCCGCCGAAGGGGGCGGTGAAATGGCCTTCGAGCGAGGTGCCGGTGCCATAGGCAATAACCGGCGTGCCGTATTTTCCGCAGATGGTGACGATCTTCTGCACCTCGATGGTGTCATGAACGAAGGCCACCGCGTCGGGCGGCGCCCCCGGGTTCCATGTCTGGTCCTTGCCATGCTGTTCGCGGACGGCAGGGGCTGTCGAAAGCCTGCCGCCGATGATCTCGCGGATTTCGGCCACGGCTTGCGTTGCGCTATTCTTGGGTGTCGGGCTATCCATGGCGTGAATTTAGCAGAAACCGGAGAATTTACGATGCCCTATCCTGCACCCTTTGTCGGCCGCGTCCAGAACGTGGAGGACCAGTGGACTGATTACAATGGCCACTTCAACATGGCCTATTACAACGTGCTGTTCGACCGGGCAGGCGATGAAGCCTTCGCGGCTGTGGGGCTAGGCCCGGATTATGTGAAGCAACACAACGCATCATTCTTTACGCTGGAAAGCCACAACACCTATGTGCGTGAACTCCATGCCGGTGACCAGGTGCGGATCGCGACCCAGTTCCTCGACCGCGACAGCAAACGTGTGCATTATCTCCAGCAGATGTTCCATGCGAGTGAAGGCTGGCTCTCCTGCGTCACCGAACTCATCATCATGCATGTCGACATGACTGTGAAGAAATCCGCCCCCTTCCCAGCCTCCGTGCAGGCCAGCATCGACAGCATGTACGAGGCCCACCGGAGCCTGGCGGTGCCGCCCCAGGTGGGCCACCGGATCGGCATTCCGCGAAAGGCCTGAGGCCGGTAGAATCGGTCAAGTTACAGTCATTTGATATTTGATTCCGTCATCCCGGCGAAAGCCGGGACCCATCGGAAGTCAGTCTCTTACTGCACAGATTGAGCCCGGCCGCACCATGGGTCCCGGCTTTCGCCGGGATGACGGAACTTCTATTGGTGCAGCGCCCGCCGTTTCCTTACCAAGATTTAATCGCAATTCGCGTGCCATTGCCTGAATTGCGGCCCAGCGCCGTGATTAGTGTTGTCGCAGAACAACATTTGCGCTGGGGGATCGAGCAATGATTGTGGCCAACCGGACGCTGACCACCGCCATAGCGGGGACAGTCTTTGCCGCATCGGCACTGGCCATCGCTTCGCAGTTCCTTATCAACGCAACCATGTCCGAAAACGGCCCCGTCGAATATGCCGACGGGGTGCTGAACGCCATCATTGCCTTGACCCTGACCACCATCGCCATTCTGGCGCCGCGGCGCGGCGGCTTGGCAACAAAAGTCTGGATATTCCTGGCGCTCGCCGCCTGGATGTGGCTCACCGCCGATGTTTCGGGGTTTGACGACTGGGCGGAGGCGTTTCTGGTTCCCGATGATACCGGCACATTGCTGGTCTGGGCGCTGACCGCCACCGCCATACTGCCAGTCCTCGGCGACAGGCGGCTGCCCGCCGCATCGCGCGCGCTGCTGGGCGGCGGCCTCTTGCTGCAGAGCCTGGCTTTCGCCGCCGACATGGGCGACGGCAGTGTCTTTCACCTGCCAGGTCTCAGCCACATGGCACCCGAGGCCTTCTTTGACAGCATCGAAACCCTGAGCCTTGCCGCCTATGTGGCAGGGACACTGCTCATCGCCATTCCGCTCATTGCAGCACCGTCCGATGGCAACACGTCGCTGCGCTGGGACCTCCTCGTCTCGCAACCGGGCCGCCTGCTGGCCATCGCCCACGAGGACGTGTCATGGCGCATCTGGCACTTCAGCCATGCGGGCCAAGCGTTCTCGGACTACTATGCCGACAACATCACCCGCAAGCTTGACCGTGGCAAGGCCCACCGCACGCTTGGCCGCCAGAAGTGGTCGAAGGAAATGCCCAATGGCGGCTCCGGCGGGCGCGAGGACAAGTTCGGAGGCGAAGGCCTGCAACATTTCCGCACCATCATGGATTTGGGTGTCACGACTGGCAGCACCGTTGTTGACTATGGCTGTGGCAGCCTGCGCATCGGCCAGCATTTCATCCGCCACCTCGATGCCGGACACTATTGGGGCCTCGACGTCACCGACCGTTTCTTCCGCGACGGACTGGCCCTGATCGATGCCGGGACGGTGGCGGTCAAGACACCCCATCTGCAGGTGATCGGCGATGCCACGCTGACGCTGGCCCGCAAGGCCAAGCCCGACATCATCTTCTCGATTGCCGTGATGAAGCATGTGCCGGAAGCCGAGCTTGATACTTACTGGAAGAACATCCTCGGGCTGATGGCCAGCCACACGGTTGTATTCGTGCGCTGCGATGTGGCTGACCGATATCTCCGCACCGCCGCCAAGAACTGGGCGCATACTGAGGAGGCCATCCGCGCCGCCATCGCCCGCCACGCCCCGGACCGCCGCGTGACCTTCGAATTCACCACGTCCCGAGATGCCATTAACGGCCACAACATCCGCAGCGTCAACGTCATCGTGATTTGCGGAGCAGGCCCAAGTTTGTCATCTTGACGCAACAATCTCGGCGCATTCTCCAACCATAGTGCCTGCATCAGCGACAAACGAAGGAGGAGGAAATGGTGAACCAGGATCTCAGCCAATTCGCGGAAGCGCTTGTATTCGTTCATGGAAGCCGCGCCGAGTCGGAAGCAGCCCGGCATGCGGCCCTGTGCGAGCGCTCAGGTGATTCGGACATTGCCGAAACCTGGCGCAACGTCCAGCGCGCCGTCCGCGACTACCAACCGCGCAAGGCCGCCTGACCAGCTTGACATGCGCGGCGCATGCTTTCATGCTCCGCGCATGAACAAGCATGTGCAGATCAGGAACATCCCGCCCGACTTGCACCGCCGCCTCAAGGTGAGTGCTGCGGCGCGCGGCTAGACCCTGTCCGGCTATTTGCGCGGCGAACTGGAGAAGCTGGCGAAATTGCCAACCCTTGCGGAATGGGCGGAAATGATCCGCAAGCAACCTCCCATCAACATTTCCCGCGAAGAAATTATCAATTCCATCCGCGCGGGCCGCGAGCAGAACGACGGGAAATTCGAGCCCTGGCTGGATCGGCCTGTCAAGTGATCGTTGTTGATTGCTCGGCGGTGGTTTCCTTCCTGCTTGATCCGCGGAAGGATGAAACGCTGGCGGCTTCGTTGACGGAAGGCGAAATTCTTGCGGCTCCAGAACTTATCGACGTCGAATGCCTCAGCGCTTTCCGCCGCCTGGAACTGTCAAAGCGCGTGACACCGGCGCAAGCGGCAAACTTCATCGGACTTTACGCCCTGCTGCGGCTCACCCTTTACCCGGCACACAACCTGCTGGAGCCCATATGGTCGCTGCGCCGCAACTTCAGCGCCTATGACGCGGCCTATGTTGCGCTGGCGGCATCACTCGATGTCCCCTGCTCACAGCTGACCAACGGCTGCACCGTGCAGTCGTTGAACACACGCCTGTGAAGGTCTTGCCTACTCCCGGACTGGACCGCGCCCCATGAACCGCCGCTACGTCTTGGCGCTGCTTCCGGCGCTGGCCGGCTGCGGCAGTTCGGAAACCGTCACCCGCCGCATCCATTCCATGACGATTCTCGCAAGGACAGCATTTACCAAGTTCCGCCGGCAGACTTCGCAATGCGCTTTGGCGCAGGTGTCAAATACATCGGCATGGAGTTCGAATTCACCGACGATCCGGTAACCGAAGTTCTAGCCAAGCGCCTACCGATGCTGGTGGGGAGCGATCCGAACAACGTCTTCCCGAGTGATCCCGCAGGCAAGCTTCGCCCGACGAGTAAATTGCCATTTGAATGCAGAGTGGGCGAAGACGAATTCTTTGAGAGGAATTGAAGCCGATCATGACCGCTTCGCCCCAGGACGCCTCTCCCGTCCCGCCAGCGCCGCGATCCTTGGCAGGCACCGCTCGCTGATGCTCACGGCCCTCATCCCCCTTCGGGACCTTCTTCCATCCTGCGGACGGGAGAAGGCGGTTGCGGCGGGCGCAAATCGTCACAACTGGACGTGCTGCATCGTGAAACTCAGCCGCCAGCTTGTGTTTCGCATTCGTTCCGAAGGCTTGCTATATAGGCCCTGAGGATTCGGAAAACCCATGCCCGTCAAGCCCATCGACCTGAGTGATTTCGACGATGACAGCGCGCCACCACCGGTGAAGCCGGGGAGCCTGTCGCAGCGCGCCATGGCGCAGGGCGAAGCGCCCTATCTCAAGGGCCTTAACCCCGAACAGCGCGCCGCCGTCGAGATCACCGATGGCCCGCTGCTGGTTCTGGCCGGCGCTGGCACCGGCAAGACCCGGGTGCTGACCACCAGGCTTGCCCATATCCTGGCCACCGGCAAGGCCTGGCCCAGCCAGCTTCTCGCCGTCACCTTCACCAACAAGGCGGCGCGCGAAATGAAAAACCGCATCGGCGCGCTGATCGGCGGCGTGGTCGAGGGCCTGACCTGGCTCGGCACCTTCCATGCCATCGGGGTAAAAATCCTGAGGAACCACGCCGAACTGGCGGGATTGCGCTCGGGCTTTTCCATTCTCGATACCGACGACCAGATCCGCCTGATGAAGCAATTGCTTTCCGCCCACGACATCGACGAGAAGCGCTGGCCCGCCCGCCAGCTGGCCAATCTGATCGACGGCTGGAAAAATCGTGGCCTGACGCCAGACAGGATTCCGGCGGGCGAAGCCAATTCTTTCGCAAACGGTACCGGCGGCAAGCTCTATGCCGAATACCAGCAGCGCTTGAAGGTGGTGAATGCCTGCGACTTTGGCGATCTCTTGCTGGAGGCCTTGCGCATTTTCCAGGAACACCCGGATGTGCTCAAGGACTACCAGCGCCGCTTCAAATACATGCTGGTTGACGAATATCAGGATACCAATGTGGCGCAGTATCTGTGGCTCAGGCTGTTAGCCCAAGGCCATAAAAATATCTGCTGTGTTGGCGATGACGACCAGTCGATCTATGGCTGGCGCGGTGCCGAGGTCGACAACATTCTGCGCTTCGAGAAGGATTTCCCTGGAGCGAAAGTGATCCGGCTGGAAAGCAATTACCGCTCGACGCCGCAGATCTTGGGGGCCGCCTCGGGGCTGATTGCCAAGAACGAAAGCCGTCTCGGCAAGACACTGCGCACTACCCGCGACGATGGCGACAGAGTCACGGTGCGTTCGCACTGGGATGGCGACGAGGAAGCCCGCACCATCGGTGACGACATCGAGAACCTGCAAAGGAAGGGCGAGACGCTCAACGACATGGCGATCCTGGTGCGCGCCTCCTTCCAGATGCGCGCCTTCGAGGACCGCTTCATTACTCTGGGTGTGCCTTACCGCGTGGTTGGCGGCCCGCGTTTTTATGAACGTGCCGAAGTGCGCGATGCGCTTGCTTACTTGAAAATCATCGCCTCGCCCGACAATGATCTGGCCTTCGAGCGCATCATCAACACGCCCAAGCGCGGCATCGGTGACAGCTCGGTGAAGCGCCTGCATGGTTTCGCTAGGGCGCAGGGCATCTCGCTCTATCGCGCGGCGGAAGCCGTCAGCGGCACTGACGATCTGCCCAACAAGGCCCGCACCTCGCTGCGCACGCTGCTCGACAACTTCTCGCGCTGGCGTCAGGCCATGGCCGGTCTTCCGCACACGGAGTTGGCCGAAATCGTGCTCGATGAATCGGGCTATACCGGGATGTGGCAGAACGACAAAAGTCCGGAAGCGCAAGGCCGCCTCGACAACCT
>JBKJQD010000176.1:0-2937 GCA_046594125.1 Aestuariivirga sp. | reverse complement strand
CGAGACCCGCGCGCCGTCCTTCCTCGACATCTGTCATGACGAGGAGATGCTGCTGCTGGCCAACACCTTCTCCAAGAACTGGGCGATGACCGGCTGGCGCATCGGCTGGTTGCAGGCACCGAAGGCGCTGGCGTCCGCCGTCGAGCGCATCATCCAGTATAATTCCAGCGGCACGCCAGCCTTCCTGCAAAGGGGCTGCGTGGCGGCCCTTGATCACGGCGAGGATTTCATCGTGGCCCAGGTCGCCAAGGCCCGCGCCAACCGCGACAAGGTGGCAAGACTTCTGGGCCAGATGCCCGGCGTCCGCTTCGAAACCCCCAGGGGCGCCTTCTACACGTTCTTCGCTATCGACGGCATGACCGACTCGACGGCCACGACGTTGCGCATCATCGACGAAGCCAATGTCGGCTTTGCGCCGGGCGCCACCTTCGGGCCCGGTGGCGAAGGCCATCTGCGCATGTGCTTCCTGCGCGATCCGGCGAAGATCGAGGAAGCCCTGGGGCGCTTCCACGACTGGCTGAAAACCGCGCAGTTCGCCTGACCTGCTGCCTTTTGTTGCGCTGCAATGCACAATGGAGCGGCGTCCCAAGTTTCTCCAACGGTAAGATGTATTTTGGGACCAAAATTATTATTCAATAATTTCATATAGATATAACTAATTCAAATGGTTTTCCAAAACTGGCATCGCCATTGCAGTGCTTGTTGCATCGCACACGTCTGTCTTGGGTCCTCCCATTCTCAAGTTAGAGTCCTCGTGGCGTCGTGACGGTCCGGAACACAATTCCAGGCCGCCATGCTCAGGGGTGAACGGTGATTGGTTGCTACCGTTCACCCCTATTTTTTACTTGACCAGAACCTCCACGCCATCAATGACGAACTGCACCGCCAGCGCCGCAAGAATGATGCCGAGTAGTCTGGTCATCACCGCCCGCCCGGTGATGCCCATCAGTTTTGCTATGCGTTCGGCGCCGAGGAAGCACAGGCAGCACGCCGCCATCACCAGCGCCGCCACCGCATAGAGCGCCAGCAGGAAATCCATGCGCCCGTCGGCGCGGCCCGCCAGCAGGATCATGGCGGTGATGGCGCCCGGTCCCGCCATCAGCGGAATGGCCAGCGGAAACGCCGCGATGTTTTTCACGTGATCGATGCTGATCGCCTGTTCGGCGGTGGCCTGCAGGCGCTGGCTGCGGCGGTCGAACACCATCTCCGCCGCCGCCGACAGAAGCAGAAGGCCACCCGCGATGCGGAAGGCCGACAGCGAGATGCCGAGAAGCTCGAGCAGTTTGGCGCCACCCAGCCCCGCCGCCAGCAGAATGCAGAAGGCAATGGCCGAGGCCCTGAGCGCCACCTCGCGGCGCTGGCGGCCCGCCATGCCATGGGTGACGCCCAGAAACATGGCGCTGAGAAACACCGGGTCAGCGACCACCAGAAGCGTGGCCAGTGCTGAGGTGATGTAATCGGTGAGCATGGCGTTGAAGCTATCATAATTCCAGCGTCAGGGAAGCTATGCTATCATGTGCTACCGCCGGAGTGCCGCCGATGATCGCCGTCTACATTTCCGCCGTCTCCGCCCTGTGCTTTGCCGCCTTTGCCTGGGACAAGTTCTGCGCCATTCGCGGGTTGTGGCGCGTACCCGAACGCACCTTGCTGACGCTCGCCGCCATCGGCGGCACGCCGGGCGCCTTCGCTGGCCAGCGCATCCTGCGCCACAAGACCCAGAAGCAGCCCTTCGGAACCTATCTGCTGGCCATCGCCGTGGCGCAGGTTCTGGCGCTCGCCGCCCTGGCCTTCTTCGGCGGCCCGGCGGTCGCACTGTTGCTGCTTTAACAAGTCTTGCGCAGGGTCTTGGCCACCTGCTTGCCACGGTCGAATTCGGCGCGGCGGCGGGCGATCTCCTGCGGTGTCAGCTGATCAATGTTGCAATAGTCGAGCTTCCAGTCCGGGCTGCCGGACCATTGCAGCGATGATTGCAGAGTGCTGCGCGGCTGTCTGGCCGTCTCCAGAAGATCAAGCGCCTGAGCCAGCGTCAAATCCTGCGAGGCGGTGTCTCCGGGCTTTCCCGCGGCATTTCCCAGCGGGAAATCGCTGAACAGAAAGCGCGGTACGCCGGCATGTTCGATGATATCTTTGGCGCAGCCCATGACGGCCGTCGCAATGCCGGATTCCTCCAGCGCCCGCGCCGCCAGCGCCACACTTTGATGACAGACCGGGCAATTGGCAACGAGGATGGCAACGTCAGCGAAATCGGCCTTACAGCGCGCCAGCAACTCCGCGCAGTCGACATCGATGGTGGTGCGCTGGCTGCGGTTGGTGGGCAGGCCGAAGAAATGCCGTGTCAATCCGCCAATACGTCCCGCTGCCTTGGCGCGGCGCAGGGCAGGGAGCGGGAAATAGCTGTTCTGGTCTTCGCCCGTCGTATGCGCCCGGTCGATGGCGAGGTGAGAGATGCGCAGGTCCGGATCGCCTGCCGTTTCTCCGGCATAGACGCAATAGAACTTCGCCGCCGCATTGTAGGGAGCACCCGGTCCCTGATTGCCCTTGTCCGGCTGGTAGGGTGCCGCGGTCGTGACCAGCGCCACCCGGCACTCCGCCAGCGGTTTCGTCAGTACACGGAATGGTGCGCTATCAAACTGCGCCCAGACATAGGGCGCGCCATAACCCAGCACCTGATAGTAAGTGCTGATGCGCTCAAGATAGGCGATGGGCACGTCAGGTAACATTGTTGGGCAGTTCCTCCTCGCGCCTGGCGATGAAATCCCGCAAGCCCTCGGCGATGCCTTCCTCGAGCTTCGGCTCCTCATAGGCGGCCAGTGCTGCCGCGGCCTTCTCGCGGCCCCGCGTGTCGTGGTCCTTGGCGCCCTCGGCCGACCATTGCTCGAAGGAATTGAAGTCCATGATCGTCGGGATGAAGAAGGCTTTCTCGAAATGTTCAAGCGT
>JBKJQD010000139.1:0-6508 GCA_046594125.1 Aestuariivirga sp. | reverse complement strand
CCGAGGTTTCACTGACCACCGCCGAATTCCGCCTGCTGACGGTGTTTCTGGAACGGCCGCGCTTCGTGCTCAGCCGCGAACAGTTGCTCGATCTGACCTCGGGCCGCGCGGCACTGGTGTTCGACCGGACTATCGACAACCAGATCAGTCGCCTGCGCCGCAAGATCGAAGTCGATCCTGCCAAGCCCGCACTGATCACCACCGTTTGGGGTGGTGGTTACAGCCTTGCCGCCGATGTGAGGGAGCTTCCGTGAACCAGCGCTTCTCCTTCCTGCCCCGGCTGTTTCCGCAATCCTTGGGGGGGCAGTTGCTGGCCATGTTGCTGCTGGCACTGGCCATCACGCAGGGGCTTGGCCTTTTGTTGCTGACCGACGAGCGCAACAGGGCCGTGCGGGCGGCTTTGGGGCTTGAGGCGGCAGGGCGCGCGGCGAATGTGGTCTTGCTCTTGGACGATGCCCCCGCCGAATTGCGCCCATCTATCCTGCGGGCCGCAGATTCGCCGCTGGTCAGGTTTGAAGTCGGGCTCGAGCCGGAAGCGCCCCACGGCAGCGCCGGCGCTGACTTCGTTCTGGGCCAGATTCGGCAGATCCTTGGCGAGCCGGAACGTGAAGTCCGCGCGGATGTCCATGCCCTTGCTTTAGCCCCCCTTCCGATGCCCGAAGGCATGCCCGCCGCAATGCGCCCGATGCACGAAGCAATGATGGCCGGACGAACCGACCCAATAGAGATGACGCTGTCGATCCGCCTGGTGGGGGGGGATTGGCTGAACGTGCGTACAATGTTTCATCGACCCGGCCTGCAGCTTTCACCGCAAGCCCTGTTGCCGCTGCTGCTGATGGCGGTGGCCGTGGTTCTGGTGGCATGGTGGACCGCGCGGCGTGTTGTTGGCCCCATGCGCGCGCTTGCCGTGGGGGCAGACCGGCTGGGGCGCGGGCTTGATACGGACCCGTTGCCGATGACCGGTCCGTCTGAGGTGCGCGATACCACACGGGCCTTCAACCGGATGAAAGACCGCCTGACCCGTTTTGTAAACGAGCGCACGCATATGCTCGCCGCCCTGAGCCATGACTTGCGTTCGCCCCTGACTGCGATGCGGCTCAGGATCGAAATGCTGGATGAATCCGACGACAGCATCCGGCTGAAGGCGCTGGTCGAGGAAATGCAAGCCATGGTCGAGGCCACGCTGGAATTCGCGCGCGGGGTCGCGAGGGCAGAGCCCTCCGCCAAAGTCGACATCGCTGCGCTGCTGGGCGATCTGGTGGGCGATGTGGGCGGGGACAGGGCGACCCTTGCCACGTCGCAGCCGCTGACCGCCACCATCCGCCCGCAGGCCCTGAACCGCGCGCTGCGCAACCTCATCGACAATGCGGTCCGCTATGGCGGCGTGGCGAAAGTGACGCTGAATCAAGAACCGGGAATGGTCGTCATCACCATCGCTGACAAGGGGCCTGGATTACCCGACAATCAGCTTGAGGCTGTCTTTCAGCCGTTCGTGCGGCTCGAAGGTTCGCGTAACCGCGATACAGGGGGCGTCGGTCTGGGTCTCGCAATCGCCCGGACCATCATTCAGGCAAATGGTGGTACGCTAATGCTCCGCAACATGCCTGGAGGGGGGCTGGAAGCCGTTGTTCGCCTGCCTGACGGAGAAGCGTGATCAAACCTGACCTTGCTCCGAAGCCGGTTCGAACCATAGGCCGCAAGCACAATTGCCGCATTTCCATTTATAGAATTCATTGACTTTTTTATAGAGATGGGGTGGATGCCGCTCTATCGAACTCCGGCAATCACCAGCGGCGCTGCTTGGACTTTTGGCACTGGTGTTTGGTTTTCGCAGGCCTGGAACACTCACACTCGCAGCCACAACAGTGCTTCTTGCGATTGCTGGCTGGTCGCCGCTTGGGCCTATTGCACTTCAGGCGTTGGAAGACCGCCATCCCTCGCCTGCCATTGCAGAACCCGTGGCTGGGATCATCCTGCTCGGTGGCGCAGTCAACACCCACATCAGTGTGGAGCGGGGGGCAACCCACACTCAATGACGCCGGCGAGCGCGTTACGACAATCGTGGAACTGAGCCGCCGCTTCCCGTCAGCGCGCATCATCCTCTCGGGTGGTGCAAGCCATGTCCTTGGCGGCCAGCGGTGTCCGAGTCTGCCGTGGCGCGCGATCTCCTTGTTCGCTTGGGGGTCGATCCCGCCCGGATTGAGATGGATGAGAAGTCGCGCGACACATGCGAGAATGCAGCGTTCAGTCGCGCATTGGCAACTCCCCAACCAGCCGAGCTTGACCAGTTCGGACCGAACCGTCTCGTGGCTGATCGGATGCCCGGCAGCATTGAGTTCATCTGCCAGCTTATGCAGGCTCTTGGACACCCAGGTCAGCGGCCGCATCAGATCACCCAGCGTCGCGGGCTCGACAAGACCGCGAAGGGCGCCGGCAAGGGCTGGATCCTTGTCGCGCAAGGCAAGCCGGCCGCCGCCGCCACGGCGCACGCGCTCCTTTGGAAACGGTCCGGCGTCGAGGCCGTCCTCGCCGCGGTTGATGGTCGAGCGCGCCAGCCCGGTCACCTCGGAGATGATGGCGAGCCCGCCGTAACCGGCGGCACGAACCTCGGCGGCGGCGAACAACCGGCGCCCGCGTTCGTCGAGTGCGTCGCGCAGGCCGTCCCAGCGTTGCTGGATGGCTTGTCTGTCGATCATGCCTCCGCAATAGTCGTGTTCGCGGGCGACGTGAATCCCCGAACCCTGAGTCAACCAGTCACAGGCACGCGGACCGCGATTCTGTTATTGGTTGAAAGCTCCTTAGTTGGCATTCAGGCCGAAGGGAGCCCGGCTGTGCAGGCGATGTTTCCATGAGATTTCCCGTCTAATCACCTCTTCGGCTGGGAGATCGGGGGCCAAGCGCTCCAGCAGGGTGAAGCGGAAGGAGTGTGGATCGCGGCCGCGCAGTTCCCGATTGCCGCCATGCCCGTTACGCGCATAGGCTTGCCAGCGCCCCAGGATGTTGTCTTGCCCATTGGCAGAGCCGACATAGGATTTGCCATCCCTCTCATCGAAGATCAGGTAGATGCCGCGCCATTCCGCGAGGCGGGCCTGCCATGATCGGGGCATCAGCAGCAAATCCCCATAGGTCAGATCGATGTCGTCCCACTCCGGCGGTCTTCGCGCAAATGCGCTCTCCTCAAGGATGGCGCGGACCGGGAATGCGCCCCGGTCAACCCAGCGGAACCAGGATTTCCCGCCGCCGGGATAGTCGATGACCAGTTTCCCCCGCCAGTCCTGGCAGAATGGCAGAAACTCGAGATCAAACTGTTGCACAGTCCCGACTTTCGCAGCTTTATCTCGCGTGAACCCCTCATAGCCGACGTAGCGCAATAGTTGATTTTCCGGAATGGCCCAGAAAGCCTTGTAGTCAAGAGCCCGGCTCGCCCCGATGCGATACAAGCCGACAAACTGCGCCGTTCCCGGCTGCAGACCGATAAAGCTGGCAACCAGCTCAGCCCGCCGCATGGAGGCAGCCGGGCGGCCCGGAATCGACTGATATATCTCAAACAGCTTCGGCTGTTCGGCAATCATCATTGGCATGGCGCGGGCCAGCGCTGGCTCATAGGGCCGATGGCGGAGGAGGAGAATACGCCGCTTGGCCTTGGTATCGATGCCGTGCCGTTCGAGGAGATCGTGGAACTCGAGGAAAGCTTGCCCTTTGGATACGGCAGTTTCAGCATCAGACTCCCGTTCCGGGGATGGCGGCGGCAAAGCACCCTGCGCCTGCCATGATCGGTCCGCCAGTACCCCAACCCCTAGATTTTTGAGTCTGACTGCGGGCTTCCGAGATGTCGATTTTGCAGGATTGCATGGGGAGGATGAGCGCCAAAGCGGGATGATGCAATTTGCCAAGTCTCTGATTTGCGAAAGTTGCTAATTCGCGCAACTCGATCTCAACAGGCCGGTCATCCGGTGGAAGTCGGCTTACCTATCGTATTTGAATAATATGTGCACCGTCCCTCAATTCGTCTACGTACATAAGGCAGGCAATCATAGAGGCTCAAGCCCGGCAGGTCGCTTTCCTTGGAGAGTCTGGACAATTTCGTCTCGTAGTTCACCACTTATGCGTTCTTTGAAGAGACGCGCCAGTTCATCATTGCCGGTCTTGATCCGCGCAAGATAGGTCGACCACCAATAGCTGCCGAGGTTGTAAAAAAGCCATAGCAACCTGCGTTTGCGGTCAGCAAGACCCGCATGATCGGAAGGGCGGAAATTTCGCATGAGTTGCGCGATGATCTTTGCTTCGATCTCCTGCGCTCGCTTTTTTTCAAGAGCGGACACGTCGAGTTTTGCTCTCGGCAATGGTCTCACAGGAATCTGCCAAGGGGACGGATAACCATAGAAGTTGAGCTCCGTGCCCTTGCGAGCTTCAACCAGGCACTTTGCTCTCCAGCCGATCGATAGGCGGTAATTGCCAGAACTCTTTGGAGTGAATAGCTTTGCGATCGTACTCTTGACAATATCCGTCCAGTAATTCTTGTTCGGATCGACGATGTCGTTGAAAACAAGCGTAAGATCCAAATCGATATCGTAGTCTCCATCAACGGGGTCGTAAGCCTCCGAGACCTCGGCGAATCCGGTTATGAGAAAGTCCCCAACCGCGCTATTGGTCCCATGCAGAAGAGCATAGCCCGACATCCCGCTGTTCTTTGCAAACTGCGCGTGAAATCTCTCAGCCAGCGGAAATCTGCCAATCTTTTTCCGGTCGACGAAACTCTGCACTACGGGTCTAAGATTAATTAAAATCTGGCCCGCGAGAACAGTATCCGCCATCATATAGTTCGACCAAAGCGGATCATCAAAAATATCGTGGTCGACCCCGCCGCCATACAGCCAGCTTCCAAGGATGGTCTCACCTTGCACATCCATCCCTGCCAACGCCCCCAGCACAATGGGAGGCAAGCCGGATAACCGACTGGGCTTATAGCTATTTGTATGATTCGGAATCGTCATAAATGCCCCCACGAAAGTGGTTGGAATTGACGCTGGCCGAGTCTGCTCTAAGCCCAACCACGAGATTCCACGTGTTGGAGCAGAGGAAACAACATCACACCATGACCGAAATGTCAATCGGCTCTGACAAGTCTGACGAGCACGATAATCTGTGCCAGTCCACCCGCCATGAGTACCGACACTGTGTTTGGCGACAATGAATCCCCGCACACGAGTCGATGCCGGCCCATGAGCCAGATATCGCCTGGCCGTGTCACGGCAGGACCATCGCCGAGAGGCGGCAGGCTCTCATCCTTTGGTGACACTGGTTCCTCGACCGCCAGCCCCTCGATAAGGCCATCCACCTCAGCGATGGAGAAACCGGTCAGGCCGATATCGAAGCCGGGATCGAGCGAGCTCAGTTCCGTCAGCTCGAGAGCTAGGAGCTCTTCGTCCCATCCGGCATTCAAGGCCAATTTGTTGTCAGCGATGACGTAGGACCGCTTCTGGGCGGGGGTCATATACTCCAACCGGACGCAGGGTACCTTATCCATGCCAAGCAGCCTCGCCGCCTCGACCCTGCCATGGCCTGCGAGGATCATGCGGCTGTCGTCGATGAGGACTGGATTGGTGAAGCCGAATGCCTTGATGCTGTCGGCGATCTGCCGGATCTGCTTCCGGCTGTGCGTACGCGCATTGCGCGGGGAAGGGATCATGGACCCTAGGTCGAGGTATTCAACGACGAGTCGTGCGCTCATGGCCACAAGCTCCGTATCAATGCTTCAACATTGTCAGGAGTGGTGTGGCGCCCACTTCCATCGACGGCTAAACAGCCGACGTCAGTTTTATAGTCCCTCTTCGTTTTAGGTTCAAGCCATTTGACACAACTAATAGCGAAATCCAGTCAATACCGACACAATAGCTTGTGGGATTTGCATTAGATTTTTTTGCTCGGCTTTTTCCGAAGCATGCTCCGTCCAAGGAATTGCCTGTTCTGCACAACAAGCTTCCCTGTTCCGGCGATTCAAATTCCCTGTTCCAGAATTCAGGGAATTGCCCAGCAAGCCATTGAAATAACGCCCTCTTACGGCGAGGCTTTGGTTCAGAAACCGCCAAAATTGCGATTTTTCCCTGTTATTTGCCTGTTTCCAGGGAAAATTACGAGAGACGGGTTCGCAGAAGACTGCGTCCACCGCCATTTATTCCTATAATAATCATATTGTCCCGTGTATCATGTCGGAACGCGCAAACCGCCCGTGTAATGGGCCTCTCTTGCGTCGCCAACCATCGGTTACTTGGAAGGGAACCACAGAGAACAGAGAAACTGGGACGATCATGCCTGCAGGCGCGAAACGCAGGGCCTCGAAGCACCATCACGGTCGCCGATGCTGGATGCCGGCTCTGCGACACCAAAATAATCTCTTCCCGCCAGGCGAATCCGCGGGCGATCAGATTGAGCAGTTTCTGGTCCACCGGCCGCTGGTGTGATGCCGATTGAATGATCAGCCGGTTCTCGATGCCGTCAAATCCTTTTG
>JBKJQD010000133.1:0-3684 GCA_046594125.1 Aestuariivirga sp. | reverse complement strand
GCCAGTTCATCATCACCACATTTTTTGGTGGCATGACGCTCGGCACCCTCATCTATGGACCACTGTCGGATTCCACCGGACGCAAGCCCGCCATCTTTGCCGGGCTGGTCTTCTATCTGGTTGGCTCACTGATTTGCCTGTTCTCGGTCAACTTCCCGATGATCCTGATCGGCAGGGTCATCCAGGGCTTCGGCGCCGCCTCGCCGCGCATCGTCTCCATCGCCATGGTGCGCGATGGCAGTTCCGGTGCCGCCATGGCCAAGGTCATGTCTTTCGTCATGACGGTGTTCATGCTGGTGCCGATCCTGGCACCGTCCATCGGCCAGCTTGTCCTGTTCGTTGCCAGCTGGCGCTTCATCTTCGTGGGCTTTATCGCCATGGCGGCCATCGCCGCCACCTGGCTGGCGCTGCGCCAGGAGGAAACCTTGCCGCGCGAACGCCGCAGCAGGCTTTCGCTCTCCGCACTCGCCTCGGCGGCCTGGGAGGTGCTGCGCCATCCAGTTGCCATGGGTTGCACGCTGGCCACCGGCTGCGTTTTTGGCAACTTCATCGGCTATCTCGGGACATCGCAGCAAATTTTTGCCGAGCAGTATGATCAGGGCAAATTCTTTGCCATCTGGTTCGGCGTCTTTGCGATAGCCATTGCCATCGCCATGATCCTCAATGGCAAACTGGTGATGCGTTACGGCATGCGCAATCTGTCCAAATGGGCGCTGCGGGCCAGCATCATCCTGTCGGCGGTGTTTCTCGGTTCCAGCCTCCTCATGCAAGGCCATCCGCCGCTGTGGCTGCTCGGCCTCTATCTGTTTCTCAACTTCTTCTGCTGCGGCGTGATGTTTGGCAACTACAACGCCTTGGCGCTGGAACCCATGGGCCGCATCGCCGGCATGGCGGCGGCGGTTTCGGGCGCCCTGTCCTCGCTCTTGGCCATAGCGGCAGGCTCCATCATCGGGCAGTTCTACAACGCCACCGTCATTCCCCTGGCCGCCGGATTTACTTTCCTGGGCCTCGCGGGGCTGGCCTTCACCGAACGGGCGGAACGCCGCAGGACGTGAATTTTCCGCACCTTGCCGGAGCCCTGAAAAACCTGATAGGCAAGCTCCCGTGAAAAACCGTTATTCCGCCTTTGCCCTTGCCCGCCACGCGCTTCAGCCGGACCTGCCATGGGCCCGCGCCTGGGGCGGGGCCGAACCGAAAAAATCGTACGACGCCGTCATCATCGGTGGTGGCGGCCACGGTCTTGCCACCGCCTACTATCTCGCCAAGAACCACGGCATCACCAACGTCGCGGTGCTGGAGCGCAACTACATCGGCTCCGGCAACGTCGGGCGCAACACCACGCTGATCCGCTCCAATTATGTGATCGACGGCAACACCCAATTCTTCGAGCATTCGATGAAGCTGTGGGAGGGCCTGTCGCATGATTTGAATTTCAACTGCATGGTCTCCCAGCGCGGCCAGATCGTGCTGGCGGTCAGCCCAGGCCAGCTTGATACTTTCGCCCGTCGCGGCAACATCATGCGCTTGAACGGCATCGATGCGGAGTTGCTCGACCCCGGCCAGGTGAAGAAGCTTCTGCCCTATCTCGACTATTCGAAGGAGGCGCGTTGGCCCATCTGCGGCGGCATCCTGCAACAGCGCGCCGGCACCGTGCGCCACGATGCGGTGGCCTGGGGTTATGCCCGCGCCGCCAGCCAGCGCGGCGCCGACATCATCGAGAATTGCGAGGTGACGGGCTTTGTCATGGAGAACGGCCGCGCCGTTGGCGTCGAGACGACGCGTGGCCGCATCAATGCCGGCAAGGTCGCCATCGCGGTGGCCGGGCACACCTCGCAGGTCGCAGGCCTGGCGGGCCTCAGATTGCCCGTTGAAAGTCATATTCTGCAGGCCTTCGTCACCGAACCGGTGAAGCCCATCGTGCATCATGTGGTGTCATGGGGTGCGGAGCTTTTCTACCTGTCGCAGTCCGACAAGGGCGGATTGGTGTTCGGCGGCCACATTGACGGTTTCAATACCTATACGCAGCGCGGCCAGTTCCCGAAAATCCAGTCCGTTGCCGAATGCGCCGTATCGCTAATGCCTTTCATGTCGAGGCTGCGGCTCCTTCGCCACTGGGGCGGCATCATGGACATGACACCCGACGGCAGTCCTTTCATCTGCCGCACGCCCATCCGCAATCTCTATCTCAATGGCGGTTGGTGCTATCAGGGCTTCAAGGCAACGCCCGCCAGCGGCTGGACCTATGCCCATACCATTGCCCACGACGAAGAGCACGAACTGAACCGCTGCTATTCCCTCGACCGTTTCGAAAAGGGCGGTGAGATGGATGATTACGGCATCGGCAACTGGACCTACAAGCAATGATCATTCCCTGTCCCCATTGTGGACCGCGCGACTATTCGGAATTCCGCTATGGTGGCGACGCCACCAAGCAGCGCCCGGCCCATGGCAGCGGCGATTTGAAGACCTGGCATGACTACTGTTTCACCTTCGCCAATCCCAAAGGTCCGCATACGGAATATTGGCAGCACGTTCTGGGTTGCCGCCAGTGGTTCAAGCTGAACCGCAACACGGCGACCAACGAGATCGGAGGGGTGGCATGACCGCCTTCCGGCGCCTTCCCGCTGGCGGACGAATCGACCGCGCCAAACCCGTCACCGCCAGCTTCGATGGCAAGCCGCTCGCCGGATTTTCCGGCGACACCCTTGCGTCCGCCCTGCTGGCCAACGGCAAACTGCTGATCGCCCGCAGCTTCAAATATCACCGTCCGCGCGGCGTCATGACGGCGGGCATCGAGGAGCCCAACGCCCTGTTCACGCTGGGCGAGGGCGCCCGCACCGAACCCAATATCCCGGGCACCATGACGGACTTGATCGATGGCCTCGTGGCCCGTTCGCAGAATGCCTGGCCCTCGGCGGATTTCGACCTGATGGCGGTGAACTCTCTCCTGTCGCCGCTGTTCCAGTCGGGCTTCTACTACAAGACCTTCATGGGACCAACCAAGGGCGCCTGGATGTTCTACGAACCCTTCATCCGCCGCGCCGCGGGCCTGGGTGCCGCCACCACAAACGCCGATCCTGATCGCTATGACACCCGCCATGAGTTCTGCGATGTGCTGGTGGTGGGCTCCGGCCCCGCCGGATTGGCCGCCGCCTTGACGGCGGGCCGCAGCGGCGCCCGTGTCGTTCTGGCCGAGCAGGAGTCCCTGTTCGGCGGCAGCCTTCTTGCCGAGGCCGATGAAGCCAACGAGAGCTGGCGCGCATCGGCGGTAGATGAACTGACGGCGCTCGGAAACGTGATCCTCCGTACACGGACGACCGTGCAGGGACTCTACGACGGCAACCTCGCGGTTCTGGTGGAGCGCCGCGACCATCTCAATCCACATGCCGCCAAAGGCCAGCCCAGGCAAGTGCTGATCTCCTTGCGCTGCAAGGCCATCATCCACGCCACGGGCGCCATCGAACGCCCCCTGGTTTTCTCTAACAATGACCGCCCCGGCGTCATGCTGGCCTCGGCGCTGCGCACCTATCTCAATCGCTTTGGTGTGGCGCCAGCCAAACGCGCTGTGATCACCACCAACAACGACACAGCTTATGACGCGGCCATCGATCTGGCCCGCGCCGGTGTCGCCGTCACCGTCGCCGATCATCCCAGCGGCATTGCCGCCGAGATCGCGGCGCGGGC
>JBKJQD010000458.1:0-13329 GCA_046594125.1 Aestuariivirga sp. | reverse complement strand
GTCGAATTCCACCGCCTTGAGCAGGAAGGCTTCATTAAGGGCGCGCTGGCTGGCGATGAGTGAGGGACAATCGCGGAGGATGGTCAGCCTGACCGCCGTCGGATAGACGTCGTTGGTCGATTGCGAGAGATTGACATGGTCGTTGGGATTGACCGCCGCATAGTCGCCGCGCGGCCTCCCCATCGCCACCAGCGCCATGTTGGCGATGACCTCGTTGGCGTTCATGTTGGTCGATGTGCCGGCACCGCCTTGCAGCATGTCGACGACGAAATGCTGGTGGGCGCCCGCGATGATCGCATCGCAGGCCGAGGCGATGGCCTTGGACAGAGCGGGAGAGAGTGCGCCCAGATCGCGGTTGGCGAGGGCTGCCGCCTTCTTGGTCATGGCCAGCGACTGGACGAGTTCGGGAAAGTGATTGAGCTTGATGCCGGTGATGGGAAAATTGTCGAGCGCCCGCGCCGTCTGGATGCCGTAATCGGCGCCGGCCGGGATTTCCAGCGGCCCGATGCTGTCAGTTTCGATACGCGTGCGCGTCATTGGCGTGCCTCCCGTCCCGGGTCAGATGACTATGGACATATTGCCGCGTTTATCGCACGTTTGCGCTCATCCAAGGAGGACAATCATGGATCGACGCAAATTCATTTCGTCAACCGGCGTGGCCGCCGCCGCGACGGCGGCACTTGCCGCGCCCGCCATCGCGCAATCGATGCCGGAGATCAAATGGCGGATGACATCGAGCTTTCCCAAGGCGCTCGACACGATCTTCGGCGCCGCCGAGACTTTCTCCAAGTTCGTGTCGGAAGCGACCGACGGCAAGTTCCAGATTCAGGTGTTCGCCGCCAACGAGATCGTGCCCGGCCTCGAAGCCGCCAACGCGGCGGGCGCCGGCACCGTCGAGATGTGCCACACCGCCAGCTATTATTATTGGGGCAAGGATCCAACCTTCGCGCTCGGCACGGCGGTGCCCTTCGGCCTCAATTCGCGCCAGCAGAACGGCTGGATGTATTATGGTGGCGGGCTTGAGCTGATGAATGAGTTCTACGCCACGCATACGCTCATTGGATTCCCCTGTGGCAATACCGGGGCCCAGATGGGCGGCTGGTTCCGCAAGGAGATCAAGTCGCTGGCCGACCTGCAAGGCGTCAAGATGCGTATCGGCGGCTTCGGCGGCAAGGTCATCTCGAAGATCGGTGTCGTGCCGCAGCAGATCGCCGGCGGCGAAATCTATCAAGCGCTGGAAAAGGGCACCATCGACGCCGCCGAATGGGTTGGCCCCTATGACGACGAGAAGCTCGGCTTCTACAAGGTGGCGCCCAATTACTATTATCCCGGCTGGTGGGAAGGCGGTGCCATGCTGCATACACTCATCAACACGGCGAAGTGGGCGGAACTGCCGCCGGTCTACCAGTCGCTGATCAAGACCGCCTGCCAGGCGGCGAACTCCGACATGCAGGCCAAGTACGATGCGCGCAATCCCGGCGCCCTGAAGAAGCTCGCCGCGGCGGGCGCCAAGTTCTTCCCCTTCCCGCAGGATGTGATGGAGGCCTCGTTCAAGGCGGCCAACGACATCTATGCGGAGATCAATGCGTCGAACCCCGCCTTCAAGAAAATCTATGACTCGATGACGGCGTTCCGGGCCGATGCCTATCTCTGGCAGCAGTTCTCGGAATATACCTTCGACTCGTTCATGATGGGCCAGCAGCGCAAGAAGATGCTCTGATCAAAAAGCCGGGGACTTCCGCGCGGGAGCCCCTTTATTCTTCGGGGGAAAACCAATGGCAAAAGGATACTGGGTGGCGCGGGTCGATGTGCACGATCCCGAGACTTATAAAAGTTATCTCGCCTGCAATGCCGTAGCCTTTGCCAAGTATGGAGCGCGCTATCTGGTGCGTGGCGGAGAATTCGAAACACTTGATGGCACTTCGCGGTTGCGCAATGTGGTGATCGAGTTCCCCAGTCTGGCGGTGGCGCAGGCCTGCTACAATTCGCCAGAGTACCAGAAGGGCTTGGTCTTCCGCAAGGCGGCGGCCGAGGCCGACGTGATCATCATCTCCGGCTACGATGGTCCTCAGCCTACGGATTGATTTGCGGCGGCGAGGTGAGGTCCATGGGCGGCGGGCCGGTGAGGCCGCCGCCGGAGTCCGGAATGATGATCTGGATATTGGGATCGACCACCACCGGAGCATCAAGAAATGCCGTCACCAGTTGCGGAAAGGCGATCAGCAATCCCACCAGGATGAGCTGCAGCACCACCCAGGGAATGGCGCCCCAGTAGATGTCGCTGCTCCTGACGCTCGGTGGCGCGATGCCACGCAAATAAAACAAAGCAAAACCGAAGGGTGGATGCATGAAGCTGGTCTGGATATTGGCGCCAAGCAGCACACCAAGCCAGATCAGATCGATGCCGAGCGCATGGGCGGCGGGCACCAGCAGCGGCACGATGATAAAGGCGATCTCGAAGAAATCGAGAAAGAAGGCAATGACGAAGACGAATATGTTGACGAAGATGAGGAAGCCCGCCACGCCGCCCGGCAGGTTGACCAGAAAGCCCTCGATCCATTCCTTGCCGCCGACACCCTGGAACACCAGGCTGAAAACGCGGGCACCAAGTAAAATGAAAACCACCATGGCGGTGATGCGCATGGTCGTCTGCATGCCCTGGTAGACCAGGGCCCAAGTGAGGCGGCCATTGATCCAGGCCAGCACGAAGGCGCCGACAACGCCCATGGCGCCGGCTTCCGTGGCGGTGGCCAGCCCCATGAAGATGGTGCCAAGTACGATGAAGATCAGCGCCAGCGACGGTATCATGCCGCGGATGCAGCGCTTGACCAGCGGCCAGCCGTGGAGGGTCCGGGCTTCGAGCGGCAGGGCCGGCACGTCCTGCGGCCTGATGATGCTGAGGATCGCCACCCAGGCCATGAACAGCAGCACCTGCACGACGCTGGCGCCGACCGCACCCTTGTACATTTCACCGACATCGACGCCCATCTGGTCGGCGAGGACGACGAGCACGAGAGACGGCGGAATAAGCTGGGTGATGGTGCCCGACGCCGCAATGACACCCGTCGCGTGGCGGATGTTGTAGCCATATTTCATCATGATGGGCAGCGAGATCAGTCCCATGGCGATGACCGAGGCCGCCACTGTGCCGGTAATGGCGCCGAGCACCGCGCCCACCAGAATCACCGCATAGGACAGGCCGCCGCGCAACCCGCCAAAGAGCTGGCCGAAGCCTTCCAGCAGATCCTCGGCCAGTCCGCAGCGTTCGAGGATGGCGCCCATCAGGGTGAAGAAAGGAATGGCCAGAAGCAGGTCGTTGGTCAGCACGCTGTGCAGCTGGAAGGTAAGATTTCCCAGAAAGTCAGACGGGATGAGGCCTAGTTCGATACTGATGAAACCGAAGAACAGGCCCACCGCGGCCAGCGAAAACGCCGCCGGATAGCCGTAGAGCATGAACAGGATAAGCCCCGCGAACATCAGCGGCGCCATGTTGTGCTTCAGCAGATCGATCATTGCACCGGCTTTTCGTAAGCCCGCTCACGCACATAGCGCGTGGTGAGGGCGGCGACGCACTTGATGATTTCGGACAGGCCCTGCAGCAGCACCAGGGCAAAGCCCAGCGGCAGGCAGAGCTTGGCTGGCCAGCGCGGCAGGCCGCCGGCATTTTGAGACAACTCGTTGTTGCTCCAGGCCTCGAGAAACCACGGCCAGGTGAAATAAATCATCAGTACACAGATCGGCACGAGAAAGAGAATGCCGCCGATCAGGTCGATCCAGGTGCGGGTGCGATAGCTGACGGAGCCATAGACAAGATCGACGCGGACGTGCTCGTTCATGCGCAGCGTCCAGGGTGCTCCGAACATGACCATGGCGGCGAACATGGCCAGTTGCAGGTCGCTCATGGTGTTGGAGTTGTTGCGGTAGAGATCGAAGAGCCAGGTCAGGCCGCCGCCGAAGAGGCCGGACTTCTGGTCAAGATAGAGTACCGTGCCGATGCTGTAGCGGGCCAAGGCGTTGAAGGCGCTGACCAGGGCCGCAAGCAATACCAGCCACGTGGCGAAGATACCCGCGCGCCTGCTGATGCCATCGATGGCACGGCTGATGGCAAGCAGAAACGCCATCTCTCGACTCCCCTCCCATGCGGCCGTTGACTGGCACCGTCATTTGCAGCAACAGGATAGATGCAAAGCGCAATGGTCAACAAGAGGATTAGGTGGCGCTGGAGCTGAGACTTGACCGGCGGCAGTCGGAGACGGCCTTGCTGGTTCAGCGCGGCGTCTGCCGCCTGCTGCGCGAGGCCGGATTCGCCACATTGACCGAATTCACCCTGGCGACGGGGCGGCGCGCCGATGTCATAGCCGTCAACTCATCGGGCCTGATCTGGATCGTCGAGATCAAGTCCTCTCTTGAGGATTATCGCACCGATAACAAATGGCCCGAATACCGCGACTATTGCGACCGGCTGTTCTTCGCCATCCCGCAAGGCGTTGAGCAGGAGATCATTCCCGCCGATACGGGATTGATCGTCGCCGATGGCTGGGGAGCCGATATCCTGCGCCATCCAGCGGAAACGCCGTTGCATGCATCGCGCCGCAAGGCCGTGACGCTGGCCTTCGCCCGCGCCGCGGCCCTGCGGCTGCATGGTCTCTACGATCCGCTGTCGAACAGTTAGGCGGCGGCCATGGCCTTCTCGGCGGCGTAGATGTCTTCGCCCAGCGGATCGAAGCCTTCGTCATTCACCTTGATATAAAGCACCGCCGTGCCGCGCGGGCGGATGCGCTCGTGATAAATGGTGGAGCCGAGGAAGACCACCATGTCGCCCAGCTGTTCGTTGAGCAGCAGGGCATCGGGTGAACGGTAGATGCCGGGGAGGTCGGGATGATCCTGGGCGGTCATGAAGACGGCGCGATCAGTCAGGTTGGGACTGCGGTCGAGCGACGGGAAAACGCAGACGCTGGTGCCCTGGCCCAGATCAATGGGCAGGCCAATCGAATATTTCGAGGCGCCGCGGTCCTTGTGCGGAGCCGGGAAGTCGGGCGCGTCCATCTCGTATTGCTTGAGGTGTCGTTCGGAGGTGGTGATGCGCTCCTCGGCCATGCCGGTCAACGCGGCGATGCCGGCGCGGAAATCCAGCGCCATGTCCCTGGACGGGAAATCAAAGAGAAACTGCTGTTTCTTGCCGCCGATCCGCCACGAGCCATATTCGGCCACGGTGCCGCTTTGCGCGCGCCCCGCAAATTTTTTCATGTGGGACATGAATTCATCGGAAACGATATCCTTGAGGAGGACATAGCCATCGCGCTCAAGGAGCGGAAGGTAGGACTTGAGATCGCGTTTGAAAACCATTCTTGCACCTGTTGCCGTTGCGGGGATCGCAGGCCCGAAACGAGCAAGAAGGGTGCCAGCGCTTATAAGCAGCAGGGCGTATGGTTAGCGGCTGGTTAACGTCTACTTCGGCGCCCGCTTGGCCAGGATACGCTGCAGCGTCCGGCGGTGCATGTTGAGGCGGCGGGCGGTTTCCGAGACGTTGCGGTTGCACAGCTCATAGACGCGCTGGATATGTTCCCAGCGCACCCGGTCGGCCGACATGGGATTATCGGGAAGTGCGGCGCGGTTGCCGGCATCGCCAATCAGGGCGCCATAGACGGCATCGGCATCGGCGGGTTTGGCCAGATAGTCGATGGCGCCGAGCTTCACGGCGGTCACGGCGGTGGCGATGTTGCCATAGCCAGTGAGCACGACGGCGCGGGCCTCGGGACGTGCCGCATGCAGGGCCTCGATCACGTCGAGGCCATTGCCGTCAGTGAGCCTGAGGTCAACCACGGCGAAGGCAGGGGCTGATCTGCGCACCTGCACGACGCCCTCGGCCACCGAACCGGCGGTTCGGACTTCGAAGCCGCGGGTTTCCATGGCGCGCGCCAGCCGCGTGAGAAACGGGGTATCGTCATCGACAAGCAGGAGCGACTTGTCGGCGGGCAACGTCGGGTTGGTCATTGTGGACTGGTCCGTTCTGCTGTCGTGCATATCCTGAAGGGTTGTCTACCGCTTGCGGACGGCGTGTTCAACTTCTCCCCTTATACGGTTTCAGGCCTTGCCAAGATCAACCACGGCGCGGGGCCAGCGGATATGGACGACAGCGCCATGGCCGGGGACGGGCCGGTTGGCCAGCGAGACGGTGGCGCCGGAGCGCTCCAGCAAGGTCTTGGCGATGAAGAAGCCCAGTCCCATGCCCTCATGGCGGCCTGCTTCACCGGTTTCCTCGCCATAGCCAGGTCTTGTCGTCACGAAGGGGTCGCCCAGCCTGTCGAACACGTCCTGGTGGAACCCCGGACCGTCATCGCGGACGGTGATCGATACAGCGGTGGCGGTCCAGCGCGCCACGATGTCAACCTTGCTGGCGGCAAAGTCCACGGCGTTCTCCAGCAGGTTGCCAAGCCCATAGGTGATGGCCGGATTGCGCTTGAGCACTGGTTCGGACACCTGGGACTTGCCGATGCCTTCGCCGCTACTGGTGACCGAAATTTCGACATCGGCACCGCGCAGCGGCATGACGAGATCCTCGATCATCACCAGCAGCTTGGTGCGCTGATAGACGTCGTCGGCCTCGGCGTCGTGATTGGCGAGCCTGGCGAGAATCTCGCGGCAGCGCGCCGTCTGGCTGATCAGCAGATCGATATCCTCCGTGTGCGGACCTTTTTCCGGCAGTTCGCGTTTCAGTTCCTTGGCGACCAGGGCGATGGTGGCCAGCGGCGTGCCGAGTTCATGGGCGGCGGCCGCGGCAAGACCATTAAGCGCCGAGAGGCGCTGCTCGCGGGCCAGCACCATTTCGGTGGCCGAGAGCGCCACCGACATCTGCCGCGCTTCTTCGGCGATGCGCCTGGCATAGATCGCCGAAAACACCACGCCGCAGATGATGGCGGTCCACATGCCGCCGATATAGGCATCGGGCAAGGTGAGCGGTTCGCCGGAGGCTGGCCAAGGCAGCGGATAGTGGCTGAAGGCCAGAAAGGTGGCGAAGAAAAACGCCATGGTGCCGAGTGACAAGGTCCATTGCAATGACAGGGAGGTGGCCGAGATGGTGACCGGCACGAGGAACAGAAAAGCGAAGGGATTCTCCAGTCCGCCGGTGAGATAAAGCAGCACGGCAAGCTGGAAAATGTCATAGCCCAGAAGCATCCCGGCGTGTGAAGGCTGCAGCCTGACGCTCTTGCGCCAGCGGATGCTGAGGAAAATGTTGAGCCAGGCGCTAAGGGCGATGGCCGCCAGACACAGGCCCAGCGGCAGCGGAAAGCCGAGCAGGACATGCACACCCAGCACCGCCGCTGTCTGGCCGATCACCGCCAGCCAGCGCAGGCGCACCAAGGTACGCAGCCGCAGGGCGCCAAGTTCGGCGCCGCTGGCGGCGCCTATGCCTTCGGGCTGGAGGCTCTGTAGCATGGATTGCACATCTTGCAGTCAGGTTGCGGGACAAGCAGATTAGGCCTAACGGGTGCCGGAACGGAAGTGGAAGAACATGCCATCACGCCGCAATGTCCTGTTTGCGATGATTGTCCTTGTGGCGGCGCTTGGGCTAGGTGCTGGTACATTGCTGCTGACCGGGGGCGGCCGCATCGGTGAAGTGACGGGCACCGGCACGGCACTGGTGGGCGGGCCGTTCACGCTGACCGACCAGAACGGCAAGACGGTGACCGATGCCAGCTTCCGCGGCAAGTACATGCTGGTGTTCTTCGGCTACACCTATTGTCCGGATATCTGCCCCACGGAATTGCAGGTGATGACCCGGGCCATCCAGTCGATGGGTCCGGCGGGTGAGAAGATTACGCCAATCTTTGTGTCAATCGATCCGGAACGCGACACGCCGGAGGTGCTGAAATCCTACGTCGAGAATTTCGATCCGCGCCTGGTGGGGCTGACCGGCAGCGCGCAACAGATCACCGTGGCCGCCAGGGCCTATCGCGTCTACTATGCCAGGGCGGGAAAGACCGGCACGTCCGATTATCTCATGGACCATTCGAGCATCATCTACCTGATGGACCCGCAAGGCCGGTTCGTGAAGCACTTCAGCTACTCGACCGATGCCGCAGCCCTGGCCGAGGCGCTGGCCTCCGCTACGTCAGTCTCCCCCTAAAGTTCTAGGACATGAGCGGTTGCCGCCTGTATACGGAATGGTTACGTTTGTGGGCCGAGTATGGGGGTTGCAGGTCAGTCATATGCTTTATTACCTTTATGAGATGAATCACGCCGCTTTGGCGCCCTGGCGGGCCGCGGCGGACGCTGGCCTGTCGTTCTGGAAAAGTCCGTCCAATCCTTTCGCCGGAACCCAGATGGGCCGGTCGTTTGCCGCGTCGCTGGAAATGTTCGAGCGCTCGACCAGGCGCTATGGCAAGCCGGTCTTCGGCATCGCCGAAACCATCGTTGGGAATGAACTGGCGGCCATCGAGGAAATCGAGGTTCTGCGCAACGGTTTCTGTTCGCTCGTCAATTTCAGGAAGGCCTGGCCCGAAGGCGCAAAGCCCGTAACCCAGCACAAGCTGCTCATCGTGGCGCCCATGTCTGGCCACTATGCAACGCTGCTGCGCGGCACGGTGGAAGCCATGCTGCCGCATTATGATGTTCACATCACCGACTGGATCGATGCGCGCGCCGTGCCGTTGAGCCATGGCGGTTTCGATCTTGATGACTATGTCGATTATGTCATCGGCATGCTGCATGCGTTAGGCCCCGATACCAGTGTGATGGCGGTGTGCCAGCCGTCGGTTCCGGTTCTCGCGGCGGTTTCGCTGATGAATGCGGCCAAGGACAAATGCGCGCCGCGCGCCATGATCCTGATGGGCGGGCCAATCGACACGCGGCGCAATCCAACCGCCGTCAACAAGCTGGCCGAGGAGCGCGGCATCGACTGGTTCCGCAAGAACGTCACCATGAAGGTGCCGCCGCCGCACGCCGGAATGATGCGCGATGTCTATCCGGGCTTCCTGCAGCTTGGCGGTTTCATGACGATGAATCTCGACCGCCATATCGACGCCCATCGCGAAATGTTCTGGCATCTGGTGGAAGGCGACGGGGATTCCGCCGACAAGCACATCGATTTCTATGATGAATACATGTCGGTGATGGACTTGACCGCCGAGTTCTATCTGCAAACGGTGGAGAAGGTCTTCATCAATCACGACTTGCCGCGCGGTACCTTCACCCACCGCAACCAGCGGGTCGACCCATCGAAGATCACACGTACGGCGTTGATGACCATCGAGGGCGAACGCGACGACATCTCGGGTGTGGGCCAGACGCAATCAGCACAGGATTTGTGCTCTGGTCTGGCGCCGGAACGCAAGCTGCATTATCTGCAGCCCGGCGTCGGCCACTATGGGGTGTTCAACGGTTCGCGCTTCCGCAAAGAAATCGTTCCCCGAATCGTCGAGTTCGTGAATACCTGCGCCTGATGGCAGGACTGTTCTCCAAACTCCGTTTCGCGGCAACGCCCAAACCTCTCGAACCGGCGTCGATCATGATCGGCGCCGGAGAAATTGGTGTGATGTTCAAGCGCCATGCCCAGGCGCGGCGCATGGTGTTGCGCCTCAACGCCGAGGGCACCGCCGTGGTGGTCACGGTTCCCGGCCACGCCAGCCGCATCCAGGCCATCGACTTCACCGAGCGCTCGCGCGGCTGGATCGAGCAGAAACTCGCCGCCCATGGCGGCAGCACGCCGATGACACCGGGCAATCGCATTCCGTTGCGTGGCAGCGAGCATGAGATCGTTCATGTACCATCGCGGCGGGGCACCGTGACCAGCGATCCCCTGGCAGGCGTGATCCGCGTGCCGGGCGAGGTTCCGCATGTGCCACGGCGGCTGCTTGACTGGCTCAAGACCACGGCGCGCGCCGAACTGACTTCGGCGTCGCGGAAATACGCGGCCCTGATGGGTGTGAAATTCAGCCGGGTCACCATCCGTGACCAGCGCAGCCGCTGGGGTTCCTGTTCGGCGGCGGGTGAGCTGTCCTATTCCTGGCGGCTGATCCTCACTCCGCCCCATGTGCTCGACTATGTCGCCGCCCACGAGGCCGCCCATCTCAAGCATATGAACCACGGGCGGCACTTCTGGCGGCTGGTTCTCACCCACTGTCCGGACGCGGCGAAAGCCAAGAAATGGCTAAAGGCCAACGGCCAGAGCGTGCATCGCATCGCCGTCTAGGAGCACGACGATCTGAGAACACCCGCCGCCCGCGCAACGGGCGGGCTCCTAGCGATTGTCGCGGCTGTGTTGCAGGCGCTCGAAAGCCGTCTGGCGCTTGCGGTTGCGCGGCGCTTCGTTCTTTGACTTTTGGCCGAACAGGCTGCCGATGCCATTGAAGAATCCGTCCGAGGCATCATCTGGTGCTGTGGCATCGCCGCCCGCGCCGGGTTCGACCTGGGAAATGGTGGTCAGATCGGCGGCTCCAGCGTCTTCGTTGCCGGGCAAAGGCCTTGGTGTCAGATCGCGGTGGGCCAGCACCATCACGTCTTTCCAGACTTCCGCCGGGATCGAGCCGCCGGTCACCTTTGCGGTTGGTGAATTGTCGTCGTTGCCGATCCAGACTCCGGCGATCAAATCGGCGGTGTAGCCGATGAACCAGGCGTCGCGGTAGTCCTGGCTGGTACCGGTTTTGCCGGCGATCTCGAAATTGCCGAATTGCGCCTTCTTGCCGGTTCCATAAGATACCACGGCGCGCATCATGCGGTTCATGGCGCCGAGATCGAAATCGGTGATGGCCTGGGCATAGCCCTCGCCCTTGCGTTCATAGAGAACCTGCCCGTCACGGGTCACGACGCGGCGGATGGCATAGGGCATCACTGGATAGCCGTTGTTGGCAAAGGGCGCGAAGGCGCCGGTCAATTCGAGCAGTGTGACTTCCGAGGTGCCAAGGGCGATCGACACGTCGGCCCCCAGTTCCGAGGTGATGCCAAGGCGATGGGCGGTTGCGACTACACTTTGCGGGCCAATATAGCTGATGAGCTTGGCCGCCACCGTATTGAGCGACAGGGCCAGGGCTTTTTCCAGCGTCACCTGCCCCAGATATTTGTGCTTGTAGTTCTCCGGTTCCCAGTTGCCGATCTTCACCGGCTCATCAACTTCCACCGAGTCAGGCCCATAGCCCTGCTCCACGGCGGCCAGATAGAGGAAGGGTTTGAAGGCCGAACCCGGCTGGCGCTTGGCCTTGGTGACGCGGTTGAACTGGCTGCGCTTGTAGGACTTGCCGCCAACCATGGCCTTGATGGCGCCGAGCCCGTCCATGACCACCAGCGCGCCCTGCGTGGCCTTGACCTTGCTGCCCTCCTCGTTGAGGCGCTTGCGCAACGATTTTTCGGCGGTGGCCTGAAGTTCAGGATCAATCGTCGTCTCGATGATGATGGACTGGTCGTAGGTCTTGACCAGTTCGGGGAGCTGCTCGTTCACCCAGTCGACGATGTACTGGGTGGCGGGAACGTAATCCGAGGCCTTGACGGTGGCTGGCTGGTCGATGGCATCACGGGCCTCCTGATCGGTGACGAAACCGGCGTCGACCATGCTCTGCAGCACCAGCCTGGCGCGCTGCGCCGAATCCTCGGGATGGGCCAGGGGATTGTAGTTCGTGGGCGCCTTGAGAACGCCCGCCATGGTGGCGGCTTCCATCAGGGTGAGATCGGAAGCAGATTTCTTGTAATAGGCCTGGGCCGCCTTCTCGATGCCGGTGGCGCCCGATCCGTAATAGACGCGATTGAGATAGAGTTGCAGAATCTCGTCCTTGGTGAAGCGGGTTTCCAGCCACACGGCGAGTACAACTTCCTGAAGTTTGCGCTGAATAGTGCGTTCGGGATTGAGGAAGAGGTTCTTGGCCAGCTGCTGGGTGAGCGTCGAACCGCCCTGCACGACACGGCCGGAGCGGTAATTGGTATAGACGGCGCGCATCAACCCGATGGGGTCAACGCCGAAGTGACTGCGGAAGCGCCGGTCCTCAATGGCGATCAGGGCATTGGGAACATAGTCGGGAAGATCGCGCAGCCGCGCCTCATCACCGAAGAAGGCGCCTTGCTCGGCGAGCGCTGTGCCATCGGAAGCCAGCACCATGATGCCGGGTTCGCGGGCCGGAATTTGCAACAGCCCGTTCTGGTTCAGCGAAAACCAGATATAGCCAAACAGCCCGGCCAGACCGAAGGCGCCCCACAGGGCCACGGTGAAAGCGAAGCGGAACAGGCTCCCAAACAGTGTCCGCCGGCGTTTGGGCTTCCTGGCGGACTCATCCCTGCGCTCGCGGCCTGAAAAAAGACGCGGCTCGATGCGGTCCTTCCGGCCACGGCGCTTCTTCGAACGAAACAGGCCCATTCCAACCCCAGTACCCGGCACCCGGAGACAGCGCTAACACTTCAACCTTTACGGGTGATGAAGCATTTCGCCGCTGACAGGCAAGGTCACGCTTGGCGGAAAATCGTGGTGCAATGATGACTGGGAGGCGCTCCCGTCACATCACCGCGCCGACCTGCCAGGGCACATATTCATTGTCGCCGTAGCCCAGTTCCTCGGAGCGGCTGGTCTCGCCGGAAGCGACTTTCAGCATGTGCTCGAAAATGAACTGGGCCTTTTCGGCGATGGGCACGCCATCGAGGATGTCGCCGCAGTTGATGTCCATGTCATCCCTCATGCGATTGTAGACATCGGTATTGGTGGCGAGCTTGATCGACGGCACCGGCTTGCAGCCATAGGCGGAGCCGCGCCCGGTGGTGAAGCAGATCAGGTTGGCGCCGCCCGCCACTTGACCGGTGGCCGAGACCGGATCGTAGCCCGGTGTGTCCATGTAGACGAAGCCCTTGGCGGTCACCGGTTCGGCGTAGCGGTAGACGGCGCGCAAGGTGGTGCTGCCGCCCTTGGCCGCCGCACCCAAAGACTTTTCGAGAATGGTGGTGAGGCCGCCCAGCTTGTTGCCGGGCGAGGGGTTGTTGTTCATCTCCATGAGGTTGCGTTTGGTGTAGTCTTCCCACCACTTGATGATCTCGACCAGTTTCTCGCCCACTTCGCGGCTGGCCGCACGGCGGGTGAGCAGGTGTTCGGCGCCGTAGATTTCCGGCGTTTCAGAGAGAATGCCGGTGCCGCCGTGGCGCACCAGAATATCGACCGCCGCACCCAATGCCGGATTGGCGGTGATACCGGAATAGCCATCGGAGCCGCCGCACTGGAGGGCGACGACGAGATCGGAGGCAAGGCAGGTCTCGCGTTTGACGTCATTGGCGTGCTTCAGCATGTCCTGCACCGCGGCAACGCCCGCCGCCACGGTCTTGCGCGTGCCGCCAGTCTCCTGGATGGTCATCGAGCGGAAG
>JBKJQD010000429.1:0-7470 GCA_046594125.1 Aestuariivirga sp. | reverse complement strand
CTTGCTGACAGCGGCGTGAAACTCCGGACTGTCAAATTCTGCGGTGATGCCCATGGTATTGGTCAGGTCGTAGTGGCCGAGCCAGCCGACATCGATGCCGGGTACTGAAAGAATGGCGTCAGCATTGGCGATTCCGGTTGCCGTTTCGATCAGCGCGATGACGAGAGTTCTCTCGTTCTCCGCCTTCATCAGGTTGGTGATATCGCGACCGCGAAAGTCGTCATGGGCAACGCCAAATCCCAGGCCACGGACACCTTTGGGGCGGTAACGGCACCAGCGCGCCAGATCTTCCGCCTGCTGACGGGTTTCGATCATAGGCACCATGATGCCCATGGCGCCCGCATCGAGAACCGGCGCGATCAAGTGATAGGCCAGACCCGGCACGCCGACGAAGGGGACAATGCCAGTTCCTTTGGCAAAAGCAATCTGCGCCTTGAGCGTATCAAAGCCGATTGCTCCATGCTCACCATCGAAGATCACGAACTCGGCGCCTGCGTTGGCGGCGATCTGCGTGAAGCCGGGGGTGAAGAACTCGGCCGCCATGATGCCATAAGCGGTGCCGCCCCGGCGCAAACTTTGGCTGACGGGATTGGAACGCATGGCATTCATAATGCGGGAACCTCGACGCCAACTGCCTGAGCTGACGACACGACGCCCCTCCAAGTCTCGTCATCGATCGGCAGGCCAGTCGATTGCCTCTCACGCCGTGTCCGGTTCTCTATCTCGCCAGGCAGCAAGATGGCTCCTCCGGGAACGATCGGTGGAGACGCCTTCGTCCAGCCGATGAGCTGGGTGACGTCCCGGGCGAACGCTTCCGCACCGCCGAACGCTTCCGGATCGAAGGCCAACGACAGCATATTGTTGACGAGCCGTCCTGCTGTGGGAGATTGCGGATTGCTTGCAAGACCACCCGATAGTGAGCCTGCGAGTATTTCGCAGAAGAACGAGAGACCCGATCCCTTGTGCCCACCGAAGGGCAGTATGGCGCCAGACGGCTGCGCATAGAAAGCTTCCGGATCATCAGTTGGCCGGCCCAAGCCATCGAGCATCATGCCAGGTGGAAGCTTCTCACCCTTGTTACGTGCTAGCTGGATCTTGCCTTCGGCTATCACCGAGGTAGCAATGTCAAGAACGAGTGGTTCGCCGCCGGCGACCGGAACGCCGGCGGCAATTGGGTTGGCGGAGAGTCTTCTGTCGCTGCCACCATGCGGTGCTACAAGAATGCCGAAGCCTGACGTGTTGACGAAATGGACTGAGGCAAAGCCACGTCGTGCCAGCATCTCCGGCCATGCACCGATGCGGCCCAGATGGCCGGCATTGCGGATCGCTATTGCCGCCAATCCGTGGCGCTGGGCGCGGTCGGCGGCGAGTTGCATCGCTTCTTTGCCAATCACCTGGCCATAGCCAGAATTGCCGTCCACGACCAAAAGCGCGCCACGGTCGACTACCAGTGCGGCATGCTGGTTGGGTAGCACTTGTCCCGCTTTCACCCAGTCGACGTATTTTTTGATCCTGATCACGCCGTGCGAGTCATGTCCCATCAGGCTCGCCTCAACGAGATGATCGGCAATGGTATCAGCTTCCTCGGCTGACGAACCGGCGGCGCGGAATATTTCTGCCGCGAGATTCAGCATCGCCGGTGCACTCACATGTTTCATGAGTCATGCCAGGGGCTTAACTGCATGTTCTTTCGCCTCCCACATGCTGCGCTCAAACAATTCACTAACGTCAGGCGCCGAGCCGATCGGCGCGAGCGGGACCCGGAATTTCTAATGTTTGCCGGGGACTTCCACAGTCTCGGCAGCAGTCCAAAGCCGCGCTTCCTTGGGAAGCGGCGGATAGCCCATGACCTTGGGTTCAGCACCCTCGATATCGAGCAGGAACTTCTGGCTGGGCCCAGCACGCTCATAGAGTTCCTTGGTGAGGTGCTCGCGCTCGTTGAGTTGTTGCGGAAGGTCACGGCGGCCGATGGCGAGATGAAGGACCCGGCGCGACTTGCCACTCTCGTTGCGGGTACCGCCGTGCCAGATGTGCCCGTTAATCACGGCCACGGAACCGGCCTTTCCAGTCAGCTTGATTTCCTTGGGATGGGGCGCCATGGGATCTTTCGGCATGATCTTCGCGTCCTCAGGCGTCACCTCGATGCGTTTCACCTCGGCCATGTTGACATCAGGCACATTGATGGGAACCCACTTGTGCGAACCCGGCACGACCCGTGTGGGGCCATTGTCCTCGGTCATGTCGTCGAGCATGACCATCGAGTTGACAACACGCCAATCGGTAGCCGACACCCTGGGCACATCACTGTGCAGCAGTTGTTGGCCCTGTCCTTTAAGTGGGTTACGGGCATTCAGTGAATAGACGCGTATCTCGCCCAGCAGATAATGGGCGGCCGCCAGCGTCGGCTTGCACGCGAGGCAGCGGTCAAAGGCTTCGGATTTGTTGAAGAGGTTGGCTAGCCTCGGGGCACCAGGCTCGATATGAACTTCATGGCCGCCAAACTTGCCCTCGATCGCCAGCAACCGATCAAACTCGTTGCGCATCTCTTCCACTTCCGCCGGCGAGAACACGTTCTCGGCAACGAAATAGCCTTCTTCGTCAAACTGCTTGCGCTGGGCCGGGGTCATATCATTCACCGAAATATCGAGCTTGGCGAGAGCGTCCTGGGTATTCATCGCGGGTCCTCCGTGTTGTCTTGTCCGTGCTGGCCCTTCATCATTGTGCCTGGCAGTATACCGGCATTCCGACCTACATCGAACATTCGCAATTCATGACATCTAACCGCAACCTCGTCAATTCTCGACGCCGAAACGATAAGCTGTACGACTGGAATACAGTTCGCCCGGATGCAGCACGACTGATGGAAACTGTGGCGTGTTGGGTGAGTTCGGATAGTGGTGGGTCTCGAGGCAGAGTCCATCCGACTGTCGGTACAGAACGCCGCCAGGGCCTTCGACAGTGCCGTCCAGAAGGTTGCCGGTATAGAGCTGAAGGCCGGGTTCGGTCGTCTCGACCACCATGCTGCGGCCACTCCGCGGCTCGATCAGTGTCGCGGCATAGACCATCCCGGAATCGTGCCGGTCGATCACATAGTTGAGGTCGTAACCTTTGCCGGCAATGATCTGGGAGTGCGGAAAACGAATCCGGTCGCCAATGCGCCGCGGCATCCGGAAGTCGAACGGCGTACCTGCAACCGCCGCGAGTTCTCCAGTCGGAATGAGCAAGTCGTTGGCCGGAGTATAGTTTGTGGCCGCAATCTGCAGCCTGTGATCGAGAACATCGCCCGAACCCTCGCCGGCCAGATTGAAATAACTGTGGTTCGTGAGATTTATAATTGTCGTAAGGTCAGCTTCAGCCTCGTAGCTAATCTCGAAAGCATTGTCCGCCGTCAAGCGGTAGCTGACCGTATTAACCAGAGTGCCCGGATAACCTTCGTCGCCATGGGGGCTGACATGACGAAGCCTTGCCGCTGCTTCTTCTTCCTGAACCACCGTCCAGGACGCCTTGTCGAAGCCGCTGCGGCCACCATGGACAGAACTTGTGCCATCGGTCGCGGCAAGCGCGTACTCCTTACCATCAAGCGTGAAACGTGCGTTGGCAATGCGATTAGCGTATCGTCCCGTGATGCAGCCGAGATAGATGCGCTGCGAGCGGTAGGCCTCGAGATTTCTGCAGCCGAGAACGACATTCGCCAATCGGCCTTCGCGATCCGGAACCTCGATTGCCGTCACGATCCCGCCTAGTGCGATGAAGCTGACACGGCAACCAGACGGGTTGGTCAAATGATAAACCCGCAACCGCAGTCCCCCCAACAGAGCAATGCTGATGATGCATGCCAATCGGTCTTCCGGCAACCCCCTTCCCTAAGACATTAAACTATGCCACGTTTGGTCACTAGGCGGACGCAAAAGAGCCGCCGGACTTGGGAGGACAATCATGCAAGTTACGTCGATTATGCGCCGTGCCGTTCTGATTTCTGCCACTGCCTATGCCTTTGCCTTCGCCTTTTCGGTGGCCGAGGAAGCCACTGCTGCCGGCAGTAAGCGTGTATGCGTCAGCTGGCGCCATTTCCAGGAAGAGCGGTGGCGTATCGATGAGGCAGGTATCAAGTCTGTCCTGGAACCCGCTGGCTACACTTATGTCAGCGCCGATGCGCAGTCGGACCCGCAAAAGCAGTTGACCGACGTCGAAAGCCTTCTCTCGTCAACTTGTGACGCGGCCATCATCCTAGCGCAGGATTCAAAGGCCATCATGCCGGCCGTTGCCGGCGCAAAGGCCGCGGGAGTTCCAGTTATCGCTTATGACGTTCCGATCGACTCGCCCGATGTGACTTTTATCTCCTTCGACAACGTCGCTGTCGGCCGCCTGATGGCCGAAGCCATGGTGAAGGTGATTGACCACGGTAATTGGGTAAAGATCGACGGCGACGCCGCGATGACGATCATAAACCTGTTCGGGGCCGGGCAGATGCAGGTGATCCAGCCCCTGATCGACTCCGGCAAGATCAAGATCGTCGCTCAACAGAACATCGAAAATTGGAAGCCTGACTTGGCTCAAGCTGCTATGGAGCAGATTTTGACCCAACAGAATAATCAGGTTGATGCGGTCCTTGCCATGAACGACGGCATGTCAACGGGCGTCGCTGCGGCTCTTTCGGCGCAGAAAATGCTCGGTATCCCTTTGTCAGGCCAGGATGGCGACAAGACGGTTTTAAACCGCATTGCCAAGAAGCAGCAGACTGTCACCATTTGGAAGAATTCGTATTTGCTTGGTCAAGCCGCAGCCAAGGCAGCTATTGAAATGGCTGAAGGCAAGCCGGTGACGGGTTCCAACCCGTTCAAGACCGAAACTGGTCAGGAACAGCCTTCGCTTCTGCTCGAACCGATTGCCATTACCTACGATACACTCAACAAGGTCGTCGATGCGAAGTGGATCAGCAAGGAAGAGCTCTGTGCTGGCGTAACCGAGAATCCGCCCGCCCCTTGCAAGTAAACCGTGACGGTCTATGACTTCGCTTCCCGTCCGTATTCGGACGATATCTGATCGTATTGCCCAAGCAGCCGGAATTGACGTCCGGCTGCTTGGGATGATTGCTATTATGGTCACCATCTGGGTGGCACTGCACGTCCTCACAGGCGGCCTTTTTCTTACCCCACGAAACCTGTTCAATCTATCGCTCCAGGTCGCGGTAGTCGGGATCATGACGTGTGGCATGGTTCTGGTCATCGTCGCCCGCCATATTGACCTCTCGGTCGGATCGCAACTCGGCTTCATCGGCGTTTGTGGCGCCGTTCTGCAAAACTCCGTCCTCCCAATCGATGGAGCATCGACATGGTGGATCACCGGTATCGTCATGCTCGGGTTGGGAGTCGCAATTGGGCTCGTTCAGGGTTTGTTGGTTGCCCGTGCGGGGATTCCGTCTTTCGTAGTTACGCTCGGTGGACTCCTGTTTTTCCGCAATGCCGCTTTCTACGTCAACAGTGGCGTCACGGTGGCGCCCTTGAACGATACGTTTCAGCTGATTGGCGGCGGCCTTGAAGGTACGATCGGTGCGTTCTGGAGTTGGATGGTTTGCGCATTGGCGATCGGGGTCACGGCCTTCATCGTCTGGAGGACACGGCAGCGGCGCTCGCGCCATGGCACCAGTTCCAGAACTGTTGCCGACGAGATTCTGATGGTTGCCGTCTGGGGTGCCGTAATGGTTGGCTTCACCTGGATCATGAATTCATATCAGCAGCCGAAGACCGATATCGCCATGGGCATCCCCATACCGGTGCTGATCCTGATTGGCGTGACGGTGGTGATGACGACCATCGCGCGAAAGCACAAATTCGGCCGCCATATCTTCGCTCTGGGCGGCAGCCAGGAAAGCGCCGAACTTGCCGGCATCGATACCCGCCGCCTTACGGTAATGGTGTTCATGGTAATGGGTCTGCTCTGTGGTCTTGCCTCGATCGTCATCACCGCCCGACTCAATGCCGGTGCCAGTGTGACCGGCACCATGACCGAACTGAATGTGATCGCGGCCGCCGTCATCGGTGGCACAAGTCTCGCTGGTGGTATTGGCACCATCTATGGCGGTATCATCGGCGCACTGATCATGCAGAGCCTTGAAAGTGGAATGATCCTCATGTGCATTCCAACACCTCTTCAGCGCATGGTTCTGGCTCTGGTTCTGATCGTGGCTGTATGGATCGATATGGCCTATCGCAATACGAGGCGCACATGACTGCGCTTGTCGAATTGCGCAACATCGTCAAGACATTCGGCGGTGTGCACGCGGTCGAGAATGTTAGCCTTGAACTCGCCGAAGGCGAAGTGCTGGGACTTCTCGGCCACAACGGAGCTGGAAAATCGACGCTCATTAAAATACTGTCAGGCGTTTTCCCGGCCGATAGCGGCGAGATCAAGATATCAGGACATCCGGTGTCAATTCGCTCGACACGCGATGCTAAGTCGCTCGGCATCGAAACCATCTACCAGACGCTGGCGCTGTCGGAGAATCTCGACTCCATCGCCAACCTCTTCCTTGGACGCGAAATGTCAGATCGCTTCGGCTTCATGAATGAGGAAGCGATGGAAGATCAGACGCGGCGAACGCTGGAGCGTCTGAGGCTTCGTCTTCCATCACTCACCAAGCTTGTTGCCAGCCTGTCGGGTGGTCAACGGCAAGCCGTCGCCATCGCGCGTGCCATTCATTTCGATGCAAAAGTCCTGATCATGGATGAACCGACGGCTGCATTGGGGCCCGAGGAAACGCAGAAAGTTGCCGCTCTTATCGCCAGCCTGTCGAGCCAGGGCATCGGTATCGTGCTCATCAGCCATGATATCCATGATATCTTCGATCTCGCCAGCCGTCTCGCAGTGATGAAGAATGGCAAGCTCATCGGCGTTGTAAAGACCAGCGAAGTGACCAAGGACGAAGTGCTGGCCATGATCATCGCTGGCAAAGTGCCAGAGCGGCTGGTTGTGTGACAATCGACGCCCATATTCATCTCTGGCGCTTGGCGCGCGGCGACAATAGAGCCCTCGATCAATCCATGGCCGCCATCTACCGCGATTTGGAGCCTGATGACTTAAGGCCCAGGCTCGAAGCGGCTGGCGTTAATTGGATTGTGGTTGTGCAGGCCGCTGAGACGTTAGCGGAGACCTTGTTTACTGCTGGGCTTGCCCGCAAGTTCCCTTGGATTGCCGGAATCGTCGCGTGGATTGATCCGGCCTCGGCCTCGGTCATCGAAGAAGCCGCGGCGCTGTCGTGGCTGCCTGTTGTCAAAGGGGTTAGGCCGGTGAGGGATGACAACCGCAGCATCGCCTGGATGTTGGATGCCCGGAACGTAACTGGCTGGATGGCGCTGCGCGATTTTGGTTTATCACTCGACATCCTGGTGCAGAACTGGCGAGAGCTTCCGTTGGCCACGACACTTGCCAAGCAGAACCCGGGACTGTCCATCATTCTCAATCACTGTGGCA
>JBKJQD010000380.1:0-3660 GCA_046594125.1 Aestuariivirga sp. | reverse complement strand
CGATCTTGCTTGCTTCACCACCTGGTGTCCGGCGGGAACATCAATCAAGACACTGGTCTCGATTGAGGGCCATCGCTGGGCCATCGAGGATGGTTTCGAGACCGCCAAGAACGAGTTCGGCCTCGATCACAACGAGACCCGATCCTGGCATGGCTGGCATCGTCACGTTTCGCTTGTCATGCTCGCCTTCGCCATGATGGCGGCCATCCGGCATCAGGCCAATCGGCCGTCGCCCAAAAAAACCACACCACGCGCGAGACGAAAACCACCGGCCTCATTCGATGGTCAATTCAGGAAATCCACAGGATAGCGCAGCGTCTCGCCCGAAAGCGCATCCAACCCGCCTACGTCATCGCATGGTCACTCTGGCGACGAGCTCATCAAGCAGCAGCGCAAAAAGCCCATCGCAAAATTAATTCACGACTGTAATGCCAGGTTATTTGCCGAGGAGCTTCATGGCTTCGGCGAAGAAGTCATCGGCGTGCTGGTCATCATCGGCGTTGCAGCGTTCGATGCCCTTGTCCTGGAGTTCGGTGATCTTGGCCATGTCGGCGTCGCTGGGCTTGCCCGCCGTGATGGCGGCGCGGAGATCGGCAAGGGCTGTCTCACATGGCACAACCTCGGCGTAGGCGGGGGCTGCGATGCAAGCGAGAATTATGGGAACAAAAATGAGCTTCTTCATGGTCACTCCAGTTGTTAGGCCGGGACATCAGCTATGGAGGGCGAAGCTTTCTTCCGTTTGTCAGGAACTATACTTTTCCGTAAGGTGGCATCGTCAAGCTGACGTTGAGGCCCGGCGCGCCAGCTTTCAGTCTGATTTCAATCTGATGCAATTGTGCAATAGCCGCGACGAGCGAGAGGCCGAGGCCAGTGCCCGGCGATGACCGGCTGGCATCCATTCGGTAGAAGCGCTGGAAGACCTTTTCGCGTTCAGCCACCGGTATGCCCGGCCCGTTGTCGGCAACGCTGGCGTAAATCGTTCCGTCGCTATCCTGCCGCAGTATGAGTGTGATGCGGCTACCTTCGGGCGTGTGGCCGATGGCGTTCTCCATCAGGTTCGCCAGCATCTGGACCAGCAGTTCGAAATCACCCGGCATTGTGACATTGGGCTGGATGGCGGTGGTGAAAGTGCGGCCCCCTTCCTCCACCACTGCGCCATAGGCATCGGCGACGCGGGTGAACACATCCGACAGCGAGATTTGCCGGAAGGCCGCACGCCTGGCGCCCGCCTCGATGTTGGAGATGCGGAGCAGGGCGGAGAAGGTGTTGAGAAGGATATCCGCCTCGCCGATCGCTTCTTCAACGGCGGCGCGGAATTCTGGCACGGTTGTCGCGTGGCCGAGGCTGGATTCCAGCGACTGGCGCAGGCGGCCCAGCGGTGTGCGCAGGTCATGGGCGATGTTGCCGGAGACGTGCTGGAGGTTGTCCATCAGAGCCTGGATGCGGTCCAGCATGGCGTTCAGGCTGGCGGAGAGGCGGTCAAGCTCGTCGGCGGTGCCGCGCGTGGGTATGCGCTGGCGAAGATTGCCGCCCATAATGGCGCGCGCCGTGGAGTTGATGAGGTCGATCTGGTGCAAGATGCGGCGACCCACCAGCAGGCCGCCGAGGCAGGCGATCATTACGCCCATGGTGGCAGTCCAGGCGAAGGCGGTGAGAATGCTCTCCTGCGCCGAGAGCATGCGGAAGGCATCACCACCAACAAGAAGGTAAGAGCCATCGGGCAAGTGTTTTCCCAAGCCCATGAAGCTGTGGTCTTCGTCACTGTGGTCCGGATTGCTGCTGGCGGGATCGGGAACAGCCTCTGGAGGCAACGTCTGCCAGCCATCTTCCCGTGTTGTAATGGTGATGTTGCCAGCGATGAGGCCCTTGGCATCGAGGGCGAGAAAGTAAATTCCGCCGCGGTCGGGCGGGACACTCCCCTTCTCGGTCATTTCGTTGAAGAGACTGACGGCACTTTCGCTGGTGAAGGTGGCGGTGAGTGCGTTCATTTCCGTCTGGATTGAATCCCGCATCTGCTGTTCGAGCGCGTTGGAGACGGTCCAGTAGAGGGCCGAGAGCAGCAGGCCGAGGGACACGACAAAGACGCCCGCATAAAGGGCCGCGAGGCGGAAGCCAGACGAGCGGAGCACTCTATAAATTTGCGCCAAGGATATAGCCCACGTTGCGCACGGTCTGGATCAATTCGCTGTCGAAGCCCCGGTCAACTTTGCCGCGCAGCCTGCTGATGTGGGTTTCCACCACCGTGGTCTTGGGATCGAAGTGGAACTCCCAGACATTCTCGAGAAGCATGGTGCGGGTGACGACGCGGCCGGCGTTGCGCAGAAGGTATTCGAGCAGGCGGAACTCCTGCGGCAGCAGGTCGATGGCGCGGCTGGCGCGGGTGACCTTGCGGGCCAGCAGGTCCATCTCAAGGTCGCCTGCCTTCAACATGGTTTTCTGTTCATTGAGGGGCTGGCGCCGTGACAGGGCGGTGACACGCGCCAGCAGTTCGGCGAAGGCGAAGGGTTTGGTGAGGTAGTCGTCGGCGCCGGCCTCGAGGCCTTCAACGCGGTTTCCAACCGAGGCCATGGTGGTGAGCATGAGGATCGGCACGCGGTAGCCAGAGGCCCGCAGCGTGCGGATGATCGCCATGCCGTCGAGCCCTGGGAGCATGCGGTCTATGACCAGCACGTCATAGGGGGCAGTGGCGGCCATCACCAGCCCGTCGGCGCCGTTGGCGAGGACATCGACGATGTGGCCATGTTCACGCAGGCTGCCCGCGATGTAGTCGGCGGTCTTGGCGTCGTCTTCGATCAGCAGGATTTTCATGACGGTAAATCCTTCAGGCCGGACGGGATGTCCATTTTGCGGCCCTCGCCCGTGAACGCCATCGTGAGGGCCGCGAACAGGGCCGCCAGTGTGAACAAGATCACAAGGTAAGTCCACGGCGCCGCCGGATAGTCCGGCGGGGGATCGAACACGCCGGTCATCATCTTCACCAGCATTGCGGCGAGGCCGGCGCCTATCAGGGTTCCGGCAGCACTGCCCGCGACAAAAATGATGATGGCCTCGCTCCAACGGAAGGAGGCGCGCTGGGCTTTGGTTGCGCCCAGCGCCTCAAGGATGGTGAAGCTGCGCCGCCGCTCAGCTACCGAGAGCAGATGGACAAGGCCGATGGCGCCCGCCGCGAGGGGAATGGCGAACAGAAGCTGGATGCGGCCAAGCCCGCCGAGGTCCACCGCCGTCAAGGTCGAGCCGATGATGTGGGCGGCCTCGCTGATGTCGGTGATCTTGAATCCGGGTCCGTCGAGCGCCGTTCGCAGCGCGCTGGCGACGGCTGGGGCATCTGGCCCGGTGCGGACGAGAATGGTTTCGGCGTCGGCAATGCCGGTCTGTTCTGCAACGTAGGAAGCGTTGGCGATCAAGAAGCTGTCATGGGGCGCAGTCGGGAATTCGCGTGCAACACCGATGAAGGTGAAGGGGATGTCGCGGAAGGCGCGATCGGGGCCAGCTTGCAGGCGTAGCTTGATGGTGTCGCCGGGTGCAAGCTGGAAATCGCTGACGGTTTCATCAGAGACCAGCACGCCGTTGGGCGTTGCCGCCAGAAGGGCAAGCGTGGAAGCGGCATCGTTGTTGCCAAAATAAGCATTCGACATGGCGGTGGCTCGGGAGATGGTTGTG
>JBKJQD010000309.1:0-13723 GCA_046594125.1 Aestuariivirga sp. | reverse complement strand
GGCCAGAACATCGCCGAACTGAGCGTGCCGCCGCTGGCTGGTGAAATTTCCACCCAGAACAACCGCGCCATCGCGGTGATCGAAGGCATCCGCGACCGGCTGCGTGTGCTGCTGGTGTCGGGCGAGCCGCATCCTGGCGAGCGCACCTGGCGCAACCTGCTGAAAGCCGATGCGTCCGTCGATCTCGTCCACTTCACCATCCTGCGTCCGCCCGAGAAGCAGGATGGCACCCCGGTGAAGGAACTGGCCCTGATCGCCTTCCCCACCCGCGAACTCTTCATCGACAAGCTGGATGAATTCGATCTGGTGATCTTCGACCGCTATCACCGCCAGGCGATATTGCCGGCCGCCTACCTCAGCAACGTGGCACGCTATGTCCAGGACGGCGGTGCCATCCTGATTGCCTCGGGGCCGGATTTCGCCAGCGAGGATGGCCTCTACACCACGCCGTTGGCCGGCATCATCGCCGCCGCCCCGACCGGCGAAGTGATCGAGGGCGCCTTCCGCCCGGCATTAACCGACGCAGGCCGCAAGCATCCGGTCACCCGCGGCCTTGAGGGCAGTGCTGGGGCAACACCGACCTGGGGCCGCTGGTTCCGGCTGGTTGGCACCCGCAACACGACCGGCGACACGCTGATGGCCGGTCCCAATGATCATGCGCTGCTGGTGCTCTCCCATGCCGGCAAGGGCCGGGCGGCGCAGATGCTGTCGGATCAGGGCTGGCTGTGGGCCAGGGGCTTCGATGGCGGCGGGCCGCAAACCGAACTGCTGCGCCGCATCGCCCATTGGCTGATGAAGGAGCCGGACCTCGAAGAGGAAGCGCTGAACGCTGCCCAGCAGGGCCGCCAGCTGGTGATCGAGCGCCGCACCATGGCCGACAAGGCCGATCCCGTCACCATCACCTTGCCCTCCGGCAAGACTGCCTCCGTGCCGCTCACCATGACCGTTCCCGGCCAATGGCAGGGCCGTCTCGAACTAACCGAGGCGGGACTGCATCGCCTGAGCGACGGCAAACTCGACGCCGTGGCAGCAGCCGGCAGTACCGACGCCCGCGAGACCACCGACCTGATCGCCACCGCCGCCGTGCTGGCCCCGATTGCCGCCGCCAGCGGCGGATCGGTCCATTGGCTGGAGGATGGCCTGCCGCAACTTGTGAAGGTGTCGCCCGGACGTCAGGCGTCAGGGTCGGGCTGGATCGGCCTCAAGGCCAATCGCGCCTATCGCGTCACCGCCGTCAGCGACATTCCGCTCTTTGCCACTCTGCTAGGTTTGGGCGCCCTGCTGCTCGGCCTCTGCGCCATGTGGTACCGCGAAGGCCGCTGAGGGCTGGGCGTGAAAGCGATGCGGCGGCAGCACCAGCCCTGACACGCCCGCCAGCGCGCCGGGCTGCAGTTCGAGATAAAGAAAGCGCTCCGGGTTCACCGGACCGGGCATGATGATCAGGCTGGGTGGCAGCTTGGCAAAGCCTACTTTCGCATAATAGGGCGCGTCGCCCACCAGCAGCACCAGCTTGTGGCCCTGCCTGACCGCACGCGCCAGACCCTCGCGCATCAGGTCCAGTCCAATGCCGAGTTTCTGCCGCTGCGGATGGACCGCCAGCGGCCCCAGCAACAGCGCCTCGTGGCCTTCGAGTCCGATGCGCAGCGGCCAGAAGCTGACGGTACCGGCCAGGCCAAGCTGCGGATCGCGCACCACCATGGAGAGACCGGGCTCAGGCTTGCTGCCCTCGCGCAGCCGGTAGGACGCCTTGGTGCGGCGGTCGATGCCAAAACTCAGGTCGAGCAAATGTTCGACGGCGTCGTGATCGGACGCGGCTGTCTCTTCAATGATGGGGGAGGCGGTCATGGCCGTGGGACTTTCAACAGGCTTCAAAGAGGCACCCCGGCCCCGAAGCGCTGATCAAAGATGACGGCGGAAATCGGATAATGACCGGGCAGGTTCAGGCGCGTGGGCACACACGCTGGGCGCGGGCTCGTCGTCGCAGGCTGATGGCAGCCGAAAGGTCCATGCGCCGCGCCATACCGCGGCCCGCGGAATCGGTCAAGGAAAACCCGCGCCAATCGCCGGCATCTGCAGTCCGGGCCACTCCCTCATCTGTCTTGCGGAGGTCTTCTCCCGCTGGCGGCAGAAGGTGGCGCACAGCGCCGGATGAGGGGCCGTCCGCCAACACAACTGCCTGACTTTACTCGCTGAACCGCCCCGTCACCAGTCGCGGCTGATGCTTGCGCCGTCGAAAATTTCGGCGACGCGCCGCCGCGTCCCAGCCGTCGTCTCTTCCGGCAGGGACACGATGTCGAAGAACCGCGCCTCGGCGATTTCGGCAGTGGGCCGGAACGTCTCCCAATGGAACCGCCGCAACACGAAGCAGGCGACATGGTCACCCGGAAAGTTGTGGTCGTTGAGAAACACGCCGTGCAGATGCGGTTCCTCTCCGGCAATGACCGCCGCCTCCTCGCGCAATTCGCGCAGCGCCGACGCCTGGATGTTTTCGCCACGCTCCACACCTCCGCCCGGCAGCATCCACCCCGCCATATAGCCGTGCCGCACCAGCAGAAGCCGCGACTGTGAATCGATCACCGCCGTCCGGGTGCCGAGTGTCATGCCGCGCGTCTGGCGGAACAGCGGTTGCAGCACAAGGCGCGACACCGCCCGGGTAGCAAAGCGTTTCAACATGGGCCGTGGTTAGCCCGATATGCGGCAGCAGCCAAGCTTGAGTTACGAAGCTTCTGGTTCTAAGTCATCGCCCATGAGCACCACGATCAGCGTGAAACCGGTTTCGGACAAGAGCGGCAAGAAGGCCTTTCTCGATGTTCCATTCGCCATCTATCGTGACGATCCGAACTGGGTGGCGCCGCTCTATCTGGAACGCTTCGAGCACCTAGATCCAAAGAAAAACCCCTATTTCCAGCATGCCGACGTGCAGCTATTCTTGGCCGAACACAACGGCAAGGCCATTGGCCGCATCTCCGCCCAGGACGACCGCCTCAGGACCAAGACCCACGCCGATGGCGTCGGCCAGTTCGGTTTCATCGAGGCTCCCGACGACCCGCAAGTGTTCGCAGCACTTTTCACGGCTGCCGGAGACTGGCTCAAGGCGCGCGGCGCCAGCAAGGTTCAGGGGCCGTTCAACTTTTCGATTAACGACGAGATGGGCTGTCTCATCGACGGCTTCGACACCCCGCCCAACATGATGATGGGCCATGCCATGCCTTACTACGGAGCGCGCATCGAGGAGCAGGGCTTCACCAAGGCCAAGGATGTCATCGCCTACAGCTACACCGCCGACACGCAATTGCCGCGCGCCATGAAGACCATCTTCGAACGCGCCCTGGCCTCGCCTGATATCGTGGTCCGCCCCCTCGACAAGAAGAATCTCGGGCGCGATCTCGGCATCATCATCGATATCTTCAACGACGCCTGGTCGAGGAACTGGGGTTTCGTGCCCTTCACCAGGGAAGAGATGGTGGCACTTGGCAACAATCTCAAAATCCTGGTGAGCGGCGACTATATCGCCATCGCCACCTACAAGGGCGAACCCGCCGCCATGGCCGTGACGCTGCCCAACCTCAACGACTGGATCAAGGGCCTCGACGGCAAGCTGCTGCCCTTCGGCTGGAGCAAGGTCATGTGGAATCTCTTCGCCAGGCCGCCAGCCTCGGTGCGCATGCCGCTGATGGGGGTGCGCCGCAAGTTCCACGGCTCGCTGATCGGTTCGGCATTGGCGCTCAGCGTCATCGAAAGGCTGCGCCTTTATCACATCGCGCGCGGTACGGCGTCGGGCGAATTGTCGTGGATTCTCGAGGACAACCTGCCAATGCGCCGCCTGATCGAGGCCATTGGCGCCAAGCCCTACAAGACTTATCGCATCTACGAGAAGCCGCTGGCGTGACGGCGCGCGACTGGAACGCCATCATCCTCGCCGCTGGGCGCGGGCCAGACGACGCCATGGCCAAGGCCTATGGCGTGGCCAACAAATGCACCCTGACCATCGGCGGCGTGCCGATGCTGGAGCGCGTGGCCGAGGCGCTGGAGGACTCTGGGCGCGTCGCCTCGATCATCGTGTCAATCGAGAGTGCGGCTATCGCCACCGCCATCCTTGGCCATCGGGCGGCCACCATCACGTCTTCCACCAGCGCCCCGGCATCGGTGCTGGCGGCGGTCAATTCCGGCCGCATTACTTATCCCGTACTGATCACCACCGGCGACCATGCCCTTCTGACGCCCGGCATGGTGCGCCACTTCTGCGCCGGGTCCGAAAGATCGGGCGCCGATTTCACCGCCGGTCTGGCGCGCGCTGAAACCATTCTCGCCGCCTATCCCGAATCGATCCGCACTTTTTTCCGGCTGGGCGCCGACCGCGTCTCCGGCTGCAATCTCTTTGCGCTGCGCAACGAGCGGGCACTGCGCCTGCTCGAACGCTGGCAATACCTCGAACAGGTCCGCAAGAAACCCTGGCGCCTCATCGCCACCTTCGGTGTGGCGCCGCTGCTGCGCTATCTGACAGGAAGGCTTGACCTCGACACGGCGTTCGACATCGTTTCGCTGAAGCTGCGGCTCAATGCCAAGCCAGTCCTCATGCCCTTCGCCGAAGCCGCCATCGACATCGACAAGCCGGCCGACAAGGACCTGGCGGAAAAAATCGTCAGTACACGGAGATGATCAGCCCCAACTTGCCGCCAGCTGCCTGGCTTGTTGCAGGTCGACCGGGAAATCCACCTCGCACCAGCGGATGCCGTTGATGGCGACTGTGTAGATGTCGGCCACCTTGGCCAGTGAGCCTACCGCCGAGGGGAACCACTGCTTCAGGCCCGAGGGATCGCGCATCGCCTTGTCGAGCTGCGCCACGTAAGCGGCGCCACCCTCGGCGCGGAAAATGTAGAAGCCGATGGCCTCGCCATCCACCGTATCGACCGGCAGCGTCTTGCCGATTTCGGTCAAGCGGCCATCGTCGAGCATGACCTTCATGTCGTCGGGATCATAGGCGTCCTTGTGGTTCACTGCCACTGTGACCGGCCTCTTCTCCGCCGCCAGCAGCCGCTCCACCAGATCAGCGCGGAACACGTTGTCGCCATTGACCTGGATAAAATCACCGGTCATCTCGTGGCGGGCCAGCCAGCAGCTCGCCAGATTGTCGGCCACCGCATAGAAAGGATTGTAGACCGTGCGGATGCTGACGCGATGTTGCCTGGCGATAATCTCCAGCGCCTGCTCCATACGCCCCGCGGCATAGCCGGTGACCACCACGAAATCCTTGATGCCGCAAGCCGCAAAGGCCTCGATCTGGCGGGCAATAAGGGTCCGCCCATGAATGTCGAGAAGCGCCTTGGGCACTTCGGCGGTAAGCGGCAAGAGGCGTTTGCCCTGGCCCGCGGCAAGAATGATAACGCGCACGATGCTTGAACCTTGATCAATGGCGGGCGTAGAAGGCGGTCTCAATCGCACCCGAATCCGAGGAAGTCAACGCGTGTTCAGTCTTGCCCATCTGTCCGACCTGCACCTGGGGCCCCTGCCGCCGGGCTCGGCCAGGCGGCATTTCGCCCTGAAGCGCTCGATCGGTGCCATCAACTGGCGGCTTACCCGCCACAAGCTACATGAACCAGCCGTGGCCGAGGCCATTGCCGGTGATATTCTGCAAGCCGCACCCGATCATGTGGCCTGCACCGGCGACATCGTCAATGTGGCGGCGCGCGCCGAATTTCCCGCCGCCGCCCGCTGGCTGCAGGCCTTGGGCGAACCGTCGTGGATCAGCTTCGTCCCCGGCAATCATGATACATATGTGCGCTGCGACTGGCAGCACGGGCTGGGCCACCTTGCCGACTACATGACCGGCGACATGCGTGTGAAGGACACCCAGTCGGGGCCGCAGATCGCCACGCCATTCCCTTTCGTCCGCCTACGGAGGAATGTGGCGCTGATTGGCCTGTCCTCCGCCGTACCGCAGCCCTTTCACCGGGCGGGCGGCACACTAGGCCCCGTGCAGATCGCTTCGCTCGCCGTCCTGCTCATCGGCCTGCGTGAGCGCGGCTATGCCCGCGTCGTGATGATCCACCATCCGCCGCTGCCCGGCCTTGCCATCCCGCGCAAGGCGTTGACCGACGCTGGCGCGCTGCGCGATGTGCTGGCCGATGAAGGTGCCGAACTGGTGCTGCACGGCCACAACCACGAATCGATGATGACACCGCTCGAGTCGCGCTGGGGCAAGGTGCATGTGCTGGGCGTACCCTCAGCCTCCATGGGCCGCCAGTCCCATCACCCGCCCGCCGCCTGGAACCTCTACCGCATCACGCGCCAGGCTGGCCGCTGGCAAACCGAGGTAACAACGAGGAGCTGGAACCCTGAGCATCGCAACATCACCACCACAGCTGAATTCACCCTTTCAACTTGATAGCCCCCTGCGATAGACTGCCCCGATGAATGCTACGCTCCGCAAGTTCGGTTATCCCGGCACATTGCTACACGAGTACCGCCACTGGTGCGTGCTGCTGCGCCCGGCGCAGGCGACACTTGGCGCTTTGGTGCTGGCCGCCAAATCCGAAGCCACGGCCTTTTCCGCCCTGCCGCCCGATGCATTCGCGGAACTCCACGGCGCCATTGCCGGGATCGAGGCAGCACTCAGGTCATTCAAACCGTTCGACCGCATCAACTATCTCATGCTGATGATGGTCGATCCGCATGTCCACTTTCATGTCATCCCGCGCTATGCTGCGGTGCAGGACTTCGCGGGCTCTTCCTTCACCGACTCCGGATGGCCGGGGCCGCCTGACCTCAAAACCGCCACAGCCATCACCGATGCGGCGCGCGCCCTGCTTTTGCAGGCGCTCAAGTCCCATTGGCCGCAGGTCTGAACCATCGTGCTCCGCATCGCCGACCGCCACATCCTGAAGCAGATCATCACCCCGCTGGCGGCAGCGATGTCGATCGGCCTGCTCATGCTGCTGGCCGAGCGCATGGTGCGCCTGCTCGAGAATACGCTGGGCAAGAAGAACTCCTTTGCCGTGGTCTTCGAATTGCTGGCCTATCTGGTACCGCATTATCTTGGAACCGCCATTCCGGCGGCCCTGTTCCTGGGGCTGCTGCTCGGCTTCGGGCGCATGTCGTCGAACTCCGAGACTGATGCCTTCATGGCGGCGGGCATCGGGCTGAACCGGCTGGCCCGCCCGGTCATCGTGCTGGCCGCACTCCTCAGCCTGGTGTCGCTGGCGATTTTCGGCTGGCTCCAGCCCTATACCCGCTACGCCTACCGTTCGGTGGTCTTCGATGTGCGCAACGTCGAGGTGTTCTATTTAGCCGAGGAGGGTGTCTTCATGCAGGCGGGCCACCGTACCTTCATCCTCGATCACCTGGACCGCGGCAAGAGCGCCTTCGAACGCGCTTTCATCTACGATGACAAGGGTCCGCTGGGGTCCGACACGGTGACCGCGGCGCGTGGATCGCTGGTCGAAATGGACGGTGGCCAGCGTCCCATTCTGCACCTTGAACAGGGCCACCGCCTGACTTTAAAGCAGGGGTTCAATTCGCCGGGCGCGCCCATGCCGCGTTCCGAGGTCGCCGAATTCGCTCTCGCCGATACGCCGCTGGGCAAGGTCAGCAAGGATATTTTCCGGCCGCGTGGCGAAGACGAGCGCGAACTCACCCTGCCCGAACTCTATGCCAACCTCGCGACGCCGCCCGGCAAGACCACCCGGGCGGAGATGCTGACCGAGTTCAACAAGCGCCTGGTTAACGTGCTCGGCATGTTAATCCTGCCGTTTCTCGCCATCCCCTTCGCGGTGGGCACGCGCCGCAGCCAGCGCTCGTCGCGCTTTGGCTTCGCGCTGATCTTGATCATCATCTATCACGAGATCATCGAGCAGGGCAGCGTGGCGGCCAGCGAAGGCGCCATCTCGCCGTGGCTCACCCTGTGGCTGCCCTTCGCCAGCCTCTCGGCCTTTGCCGCCTGGCGCTATTATGCCGCCTGCTTCACCCTGCGCAGCGATGGCATCGACGCCATGATGGACCGCATCGGCGACTGGGCCGCAGCGCTGCGCAAGCGGCTGTTCCGGCGCTTCGGCTGGGAGCAGCCGGCATGAAAGTCATCGCCTGGATGATGGTCCGCATGATTGGCGCCCGCTTCATCGCCATTCTGCTCGGTGTGTCGGTCTTCGTGCTGACGCTGGAAATGCTGGCCTATGCCAAGGACATCCTGGCGCTCGATCCTGGCCATCTGTCGATTTTGGGGCGCTATTTGCTGGCCCGGCTGCCAGGGACGATTTCCACCTTCCTGCCGATCAGCATGTTGCTGGCCATGCTGCTGGTGCTGACCGAGCTGAGCTATCGCAACGAGATCACCGCACTCTGGTCGTCGGGCCTTTCGCCGGCCCGCCTCGTCGTGCAGCTTCTGCCGCTGGCCGTCATCGCCGGTGGCCTCAACTACGTGCTGAATGACATGGCCATACCGGCGCAAGCGCCGCAGCTGCGCGCATGGGCTATCGGTGACTATGGCAACGAAAAGCTGAAAGTCGGCGAGAAGGATCCGATCTGGATGCGCGCCGGCACCGACATCCTGCGCGCCGCGACCGCCAACGCTGATTCCTCCGAACTGCACAACGTTATCATCTTCCGCCGCGACGGCATAGGACTGCTGCGCGAACAGGTCTATGCCGAAACCGCCCGTCTCAGCGGCGGGCGCTGGGACTTGGCCAACGTGGTGGTCTATTACCGTGATAACCTGCAACCCAGCCATCTCGATACGCTGGTCTATTCGGGGGCGCTGAAACCCGCCGCCGCTGGAGCGCGGTCGGGGGCGCCGGAAGAAATGTCCTTGCGCGAGCTTGGCTACTTCATCGACAACGTCGGCTTCGGCATCCGCCCCGTCTGGGTCTACCAGACCTGGTGGCACAAGCGCATTTCGCTGTTCTTTTCGGCGTTGCTGATGATCAGCCTGTGCATCCCGCTGGCCAGCCGCTTCCGCCGCGGCGGTGGTCTCGGTGCTCAGTTTGCCGTGGGCGTCGGACTGGGATTTCTGTATTTCGTCGTTGACGGCATCGCCATGACCATGGGCGAACTGGGCTTCGTGATGCCGTGGCTTGCCGCCTGGCTGCCGGTCGTCGGCTTCGGGGCACTCGCCGCCGTCCTGACGCTGCGCGCCGAAACCGTCTGAGCCGGTGGTTGACGCCGCCGGTGGGGCTGGCCATATGGCGTCCTGACCAATTGGTGAAATTGCCCGTGACAACCAGTCAAGGAAATGCCGGCCTGCTTCCGGTGCTGTGCATCGTCGGCGATAGCGGCCCGGCCCTTTTCGGGCTAACCACGGCGGACCGCACCCGCAGGCTCTTTGCCCGCGCCGGTATCGATGGCGAGGTGACCCTGGCCGAGGCTGCGGCGCATGACGGGCCTGTCGCCCTGGTGCGCGGTGATGCCGCCATTGATCAGCCGCTGATCCCGGTACTCACCGCTTCGCCGGGACTGTTGCTCATTGGACAGGGTGCAGAGGGCGACGTGGCGCTGGCCACCCTCGTCAATGGCGCCGATGCTGTTGCCGCGGCCGGTATGCTTCAAGGTACATCAGCCGCCGCCGCGCTGAAACTCGATGCCCGCAAGCCTCAGGACCTCAAGGCTGATTTCTGGAAGGCGCTGCGCAAGCGCGAGACGCCCTATGCTTTCGCGGTTTCCTCCGCCAATGCCCAGGCCGTCGAATGGCGCATGTTCATGGGCACCTACAAGGGTGCAACCGATTTTGTCACCAAGCACATCTGGCCGCTGCCCGCCTTTCACGTCACGCGTTTCCTGGCGCCGCGCGGTATAACACCCAACATGGTCACCACTGTCGCCGCCATCTGCACGGCGCTGGCCTTCTGGATGTTCCTCGAGGGCCACTTCGCACTGGGCTTGATCGCCGCCTGGGCCATGACCTTTCTCGATACCGTCGATGGCAAACTGGCGCGCGCCACGCTGACCTCCAGCAAATGGGGCGACATCTTCGACCACGGCATTGATCTGGTACATCCGCCCTTCTGGTATGTGGCCTGGGGGCTTGGCCTCACAGCTGCTGGATTTGTCTGGTCTCCGGTAACCTTCTGGTGGGTGATTGCCGCTATTCTGGGCGGCTATGTCATCCAACGTCTCTTCGAAGGAATCGCCATCAAATGGCTGGGACTCGAAATCCATATCTGGCGGCCGGTGGACACGCTGTTCCGGCAGGTTACGGCGCGGCGCAACCCCAACCTGGCACTGCTCACCCTCTCAACGCTGATCGGCAGGCCCGACTGGGGGCTGATGGCGGTGGCCATCTGGACAGTGCTTTGCCTGGTTCTGCACGGCCTGCAACTGCTGCAGGCGCTGGCCGCCAGACGTACCGGCCCGCTGACTTCGTGGATGACCGGCCCGTGACACGCGTAGGCCTCATCGTCAATCCAAGTTCCGGAAAATCCAGCGGCAAGGGTCTGGCGCTCGCTGCCAAGCTGCGCCGCGATCCCGGCGTTTCGGTGCGGGTACTTGAGCGCTGGGAACAGCTCAATACCTTCATCGACGAGTTTGCCGCCGAGGGCGTCTCCGATCTTTTCATCAGTTCCGGCGATGGCACCATCCAGGCAATCCAGACGGAACTGGCCGAGCGCCGCCCCTTTGCGCATTTGCCGCGCCTTGCCCTGCTGCCCCATGGCACCACCAACATGACCGCCGCTGACTTAGGGTTTCGCCACCGCTCGGTTGAAGCCCAGGCGCAATTCATGCGCAATCTTCAGCCCACCGACCTTCGCAGCAGACCCACACTGCGCGCCGTCAATCCGCGCGACGGCAAGCCGCGCCATGGCATGTTTCTCGGCACCGGTGCGGCCTCCAAGGCAACGCACTATTGCCAGCAGGCCTTCAACGCCAAGGGCGTCAAGGGCAATTGGGCAACCTTCGCAACGCTCGCCGGAGCCGTGTCACGCTCGCTGTTCACCCCCGCTAACCCCGCCGATGAAACCCGCTTCGACCGGCCCTACCCCATCGCCATCGAGGCGGGCGGCAAGTCCGTCGCCCAGGGCGACCAGCTCCTCATGCTGGCAACGACGCTCGACAAGCTGATCCTCGGCAGCAAACCGTTCTGGGGCGGCAAGACCGGGCCGATCCGCGCGACAGTCGTTCCCTATCCGGTGCCTTCAATTCCGCGCTGGCTCATTCCGATCATGTATGGCAACGAAGACCGCAAGGCACCGCCAGGTGCCGCAAGCTTCTGCGCCGAAACGCTGACCGTGCATACGCCTGTCACCTTCGTCATCGACGGCGAGTTCTTCGAACCGCCCGAGGATGGCGCATTGCGGGTCGAAACCGGTCCGCTTTTCACCTATGTATGCGGGTGAATGGACGACGTCTTCGCCGCAAACCTCGACCAGCCAGTGCCGCCCGAAATCGGCGCCATGGCCGCTCATGTCCGCAAGAACCACCAAGGCGTGCGGGCCGTCCTCGCCTATGGCTCGTGCCTGCGCGGTGTGGCCACCATGGAGTCGCTGATCGACCTCTATGTGCTGACCCATGATCTGTCCGGCGTCTCATCCAATGTCTTCAGCCGTCTCGGCTGCCGCCTCGTGCCGCCCAATGTCCATTACGCCGAATGCGATTACGAAGGCCGCCGCTACCGCGCCAAATATGCCGTGCTGCCGGTCAGGCTTTTTGGCGAATGGATGACGGCGGGAAATCCGTATTTCTGGGCGAGGTTTTCACAGCCATCCACTCTGGTCTTCGCGGCGGACGATGCCGCCCGCCAGCAAGTCGGCGACGCCATCACGCAAGCCGCGCGCACCATGTACGGCAATGCCCTGGGTCTCGGCGGAAGTCCGGACCCGCTGGACATCTGGGCAAGAGGTTTCGCCGCAACCTATGCCACCGAACTTCGCGCCGAAAGCCCATCGCGCGCCGATGCCATCGTCGCCGCCAATGCCGCATACTATCGCCAACTCGGCACTGCTTTGGAAACCGTGGAGCCCATTGCTTCCAACTGGCGAGTGAAGTGCTTCGCCGGCAAACTCTGGTCGGTGGCGCGCTTGCTGAAAGCCGCCTTCACCTTCACCGGCGGGGCCGATTACCTGGTATGGAAAATCGAGCGGCATTCCGGCCAGAAAATCACCCTCACCGACTGGCAGCGCCGCCACCCGATCATCAGTGGACTGACGTTATTGCCACAACTCCTGAAACGCGGTGCGGTGCGGTAAGTCAGGCGAGTTCCAGCGCCTTTTTCACCGCTGCGGGATTTTTATCAATCACCTTCAGATAAGCGCGCACCGCCCCATCCGGCTTGGACCGCCCCTGCTCCCAGTCGCGCACTCTTGCAGCAGTGAAACCAAACCGCAATGCAAACTGATCCTGCGAAAGCTTGAGCCTCCGCCGCATCGCCTTGACATCGATATCCTTGGGTACGTGAATGCGAAATCCCGTCATGTCCCCATCGCCGCGGGCAATCGAACGCGCTTCCGCAGCAGCCTTGATCAGGCGTTTTCCAAATTCACTCATCTTCGCCTTCTTCCCGGCTTTCTGCCACGGCAATCATCCGCGATTGTGGAAACGATCAACTTCAACTCGTTTCGTTCCGCATTAGAAATATTGGCCCGCTCTCCCTTGGAAAGCACTGCGAGCAAGAACACCGGAACATCCACGCCGCCGAAATAGCTGATAATTCGAAATCCGCCGCTCTTGCCAAATCCTCTTCCCGCCAGCCTGAACTTCCTTACCCCGCCAGTCCCCTCCATCAGATCACCGGCGGTCGGTTCATTCGCAAAGGCCCTGACGGCATCGACCCGATCCGCAGCAGTCATGCCAACTTGTTTGGCGTCACGCAGATATGACGGGGTTTCAACAACTGTTTGCACGGCTTCATATACGGACTTTCCGTATAGAAGTCAACTCGGGTTTATCTCGATGTTGCTACCCATTCGCCGTCTTCTTCCCGTGCCCCTGGGCCACGACGCTGTCGAACAGCGCAATGATCCGGTCGATGTCGGCATCGGTGTGCGCGGCGGAGACCGAGCAGCGCAGCAGGCATTGCTTGTTGGGGGTGCCGGGCGGCAGGGCGATATTGACATAGACGCCGGATTTCAACAGCGCGTTCCACATGGCAATGGTCGAGGGCTCGTCGGGGCATCTGACGGCAATGACCGGGCTCACCTGATCGCAGCCCAGTTCCAGTCCCAGCGCCTTGAAGCCATGAAACAGCCGTGCGGAATTTTCCGCAAGCCGCGCCCGGCGCTGCGGCTCGGCGGCAAGTTTGCGGATCGCCGCAATCGACGTGGCAACCGAGGCCGGTGACGATGAAGCGGTGAACATGTAGGGCCGCATGGCATAGCGCAGATATTCGAACAGCGGATGATTGCCTGCCCCAAAGCCGCCGATGGCGCCGACACTTTTCGAGAAGGTGCCGACCACAAAATCAACCTCGTCTTCAAGCCCCGCCTCGTCCGCCAGGCCACGGCCATGGGGACCCAGCACACCAAAGGAATGTGCCTCGTCGACCAGAAGCTGGAAGCCGTGCTTCTTCTTCACCGCGACGAAATCGGCCAGCGGTGCCCGGTCGCCGAACATCGAATAGATGCCTTCGAGCACCACCAGCTTTCCGCCATCGTCACCCTCGCCGCGCCTCAGGCGCTTGTCGAGATCAGCCGCGTCATTGTGGCGGAAGCGCACCAGCTTGGCGCCGGAAAGTGTGCAGCCGTCATAGATCGAGGAATGGGAATCAGCGTCGAGATAGATGGTGTCCCTCGGCCCCGCGAGG
>JBKJQD010000288.1:0-11506 GCA_046594125.1 Aestuariivirga sp. | reverse complement strand
TGCCAAGCTGGTGGCGGCGGGGTTTCTGCCAGCCGCCACGGGTGACGTGCTGCGCCAGGCCTGCCAGCTCTACCAGCGCCTCACCCAAGTGCTGCGCCTGTGCGTGAGCGAAGCCTTCGACCCCAAGGCGTCGCCCGCCGGACTGAACCGCATTGTCGCCAGCGCGGCGGGTACGCCCGATATCGTGTCAGCCGAGTCCCTGCTGATCGACACCCAGACCGAGGTGGCAGAGCTATTCGACACGCTGATAGGTCCCGCCGGTTGAAATTCCCGCGACGGAATCCGCAAGCCTGTTGCGTCTTTGTTCATGTCACGCAACAGGAGGATTGCCAATATGAACATCTCGACGCCGATTGCCGCCGCTTTTGCCGGTCTGTTTCTGACCGCAATTCCAGCCCTTGCCCTGGAGCCCACCCTGCCGCGCAGCCCCAAGGTCTTCGCCAGGCTGGACGCCGACTCGAATGGCAAGATCACCATTCAGGAAATCGAACCCAAGGCCCTGAAGCGCTTCGAACGGCTCGACAGCGACAAGAACGGCGAAGTCACCGCAGCCGAAATCGACGCCTCGATGCTGAAATACATGACCCAGCGCCGCGCCCGCATGCTCAGGGCGATGGATGCGGATGCCGATGGTTCCATCACCAAGGGCGAACTTGACACCTTCATCGAGAAGCTGATGAAATCCGCCGATGCCAATGCCGATGGCGGCGTCAGCCTCGACGAGGCGCGTAGTTTCAAGGTTGCGAAACTGAAAAAAACCCTTAACGGAGAGACCTCCAACTGACCCACGGACACGGGACTGAATTTGACCAGCCGGACCGGCAACAGCGAGGCCATTGCCACGGACCTTGGCGCAAGCGGCGATGCCGAACTGCTTCTGGCATCGGCGCGGCGCGAGCCTGCGGCCTTCGCCGAACTGGTCAACCGTTACTACCGTCCGGTCTACCGGGTGGTATGGCGCATGACGTCGGGCCATGCCGACAGCGAGGACATAGCCCAGGAGGCCTTCGTCAAGTTGTGGCGCGATCCGCACCAGGTGCGCGAGGCGGCAGCGCTCAAGGGCTGGCTGATGAAGGTGGCGTCCAATGCCGTCATCGACCGCAGCCGCAAGCGGGTGCATGCCGATCTCGACGCGGTGCCGGAAATTGCCGATCAGGCAGCGGTGGCCAGTGCGCCGCTCGACCGCAAGCAGGCGGCAAGGCTGGTCGATGGCCGCATCGCCGCTCTGCCGGAGCGCCAGCGTCTGGCCCTGTCGCTGGTCTATTTCGAGGGGCTGTCGAACATCGAGGCGGCGGCGGTGATGGAAACCACCATCGAGGCCGTTGAATCGTTGCTTGGCCGGGCCAGGCGCAGCCTCAGGGCGAGTCTGGCCAGCGAGTGGCGTGATCTGCTCGATGGCTTGTCATCGGCGGGATCGTGAGGACAAACATGGAAGAAGACATGAACAACAGACCCGCAATGACCGACGGCGATGACGGCATCGACCGCGTCCTCGCCTTGGCCACCGTGCCGGAGTTGCCGCCCGGTGCAATTGAACGCCTGATGGCGCGGATCGAGCCGGGTAACATGGTTCAATTTCAGCCGCGCTTGAAAACCCGCTCGGTCATTTTCCGCTACGCCGCCGCACTGCCGCTGGCTGCGTCCCTGGCGCTGGGCATTTACTTGGGCGCAAAGGGCACGCTCGATTTCGCGCTGCCTGCCGCCGTGACCGGCGAGATTGCCAGCAATGACGACACGCCCGACGATTTCAGCGGGGTGAGCGAAGCCGAACAATATGCCGAGGACAATCTGTCATGACCGATGTCGTGCCACCAGCTGTACCGCGCCGCGCCTTCAACTGGCGGGCCACGCTGCTGATTGCCTCATTGGCGCTGAACCTTGTTTTTATCGGTGGTGGAGTGGCGCGCTTCTTTGTGCATGAGCGCATGGGACGCATCACCGGCATCAGCGAAATGCAGCTCATTCCGGGACGCTTCTTCGGCGATCTCGGCGCCTCGCGCCGCGCCGAGCTTCTCGCCATTTTCAAGGAATTCCGTGACGAGTTCCGTGATGGCCGCGACGCCCGCCGCCAACTGGCCGGCGTTCTCGCCGATGCGCTCGAAGGCCAGCCCTACGATGAGGCCAAGGTAAAGGACGCGGTGCAGGCCTTCACGGCGCGCAGTTCAACCCTCATCGGACGCGGCGGCGACGCGGCGCTGACCTTCATTGCCAAACTCTCCGGCGACGAACGCCATCTGCTCGCCAAACGCATCCGCGAACGCAGCAGCGGCGGGCGTGGCGGCGGCAACCGCGAATGAACTCTACGCTGCGATCTGCCGGGGCAGGGTGACGCGGACTTCGGTGCCGCTGCCGACGGTGCTGGTGATATCGAGGCGGCCGCCGTGCAGTTCGATGAGCGATTTTGAAATGGCCAGGCCAAGGCCGGAGCCACCCTTGCTCTTGGTGAACTGGTTCTCCACCTGCTCGAAGGGCCGTCCGAGCTTTTCGACGTCGCGGGCCGGAATGCCGATGCCGGTATCGCGGATGGTGATGTTGATCAGGCCATCCTGGGCGCCAGCCGAGATTACCACGCTGCCGCCTTCGGGGGTGAATTTCACGGCATTTGACAACAGATTGATGATGACCTGCTTCAGGGCGCGTTTGTCGGCGGTGATGGCGAGAGCCGCATCGACCTGCCGCTCGACGGCCACTTTACCCTCAAAGGCGCGCGGACCCACCAGACGCATCACCTCTTCGAGCATGGCGGAGATATTGACGTCCTCGGTCTCAAGCTGCACCCGGCCCGCCTCGATCTTCGACATGTCGAGGATGTCGTTGATGACATCGAGCAGGAACTGCCCGCTGCGGTGAATGTCGCTGGCGTACTCGGCATATTTGCCCGAACCCAGCGGCCCGAACATCTGTTCCTGCATGACCTCGCTGAAGCCGATGATGGCATTGAGCGGGGTGCGCAACTCGTGGCTCATGTTGGCGAGGAATTCCGACTTCGAGCGGTTGGCGGCTTCGGCGCGGGTTTTTTCGCGGGCGTATTTGTCGGCGAGGTCGGCGAGACGCTGGGCCTGCTGATCGGCCAGCAGGCGCTCCTTCTGGAGATCGCGTACCGTCATCATCAGCTCGCGTTCGGACAGCAGGAGGCGCTCTTCCTGTTTTTTCAGTGCCGTGATGTCGGTGCCCACTGACACGAAGCCGCCGTCCTTGGTGCGCCGTTCGTTGATCTGCAGCCAGCGCCGGTCGCCGAGTTGCACTTCGAAGGAGCGGCCATCGGGGGCCTCGCCGCGCGACAGGCCGATGCGCTGGCGGATGGCGGGTTCCTTGGCGGTGCGCACCATATCCTCATAGGGCGTGCCCGGCACGCAGGCCGAGGCTGGCAGGGAATGGAACTGCTGGTATTTCGAATTGCACAGCACCAGATGATTGTCGGCATCCCAGAGCACGAAGGCCTCGGAGATATTCTCAACCGCATCCTTCAGGCGAAGTTCGGCTTCCTTGTTCAGCCGGTCGGCCAGTTTCTGCTGGGTGACGTCTAAGACAATGCCGATCAAATGCGGCTCGTTGGCGCTGTCGCCCGGTGCCAGCGCGGCGCGCGCCCTGAGCCAGACCCATTGCCCGTCCTCGTGGCGCATGCGGAATTCCTGGTCGAAGGAGGCGATGCCGCCGTTCAGCAATTCCTCCATGACGGCTTCGAGCTGGTTTTCGCCGGGGTGCAGCCTGGCGGTTACTTCGCTGAAGCTGAGGAAATCGCCCTTGACCGGCATGCCGAGAATTCCGAACATCGAACGCGACCAGAAGATCACGCCGCGCGCCACGTCCCAGTCCCACATGCCGCATTGGCCGCGGTCAAGCGCCTTGTCGAGTCTGGTGGTGGCGACCGCCAGGACATTGTCGGCCTCCGAGGCCTTCGCCGCCTGCCAGTGAAATGCCCCGCCCAGCATCATCAGCACCAGCAGCGTCACAATGAACAAGGTGGTCACCCGCGTGACGCTCTCGCGCCATGAGGTGAGGATGTCGGAACTGCGCTGGTAGACGATCAGGCTTCCGGAGAAATCGCCCAGGGCCGCCATGGTCACCGATGCGTCCTCGCCGCTGGCCAGCTTCAGAGGCGACATGCCGCCGCCCTGCGTGTCAATGTCAGTGATGAATTCCGGCGCCAGCACGCTGGTGATGAGCTGGCCTTCGAGATGCGCCGAAAAGGGCTGGCCAGCGACAATAAGGCCGGTGCTGTCGGTGACGGCGAAGACCCGCGATTCAGAAAGACTGCCCGCCGGCAGAACCTGCTTCAGCGTGTCGGAATTCATCGGGGCGGCGGCGTGGCCTGAAGCCTGGTTGCGCAGCATGTTCATTTCGATGCTCTGCGCCGTCATGTTGGCATAGAGAGCCGACAGCCGGTTCTGTTCGGCGATATGGCTGGAACGGCTTTGCAGAAGCTGCAGGAAGAGGGCGGCACCCAGCACCACCAGGAACAGGATGATAAGCGTGGTGATCAGCAGCCGCAGATGGCGCTCCGAAATGGCAAGCTTCAGCCGCTCGGGCCATGGCGATGGCAGCCTGAGCGAGCGTTCCTTGAAAAACAGTTCCCCGATATGTGTTTTGCCCACGCCCAATCCCCGTCTCTTGCCGTTGCCCGGAAGCAAGAGGGACCCGGAACAGTCTCACGCCACCTGGCTCCGAATCAGGGGCCATTGATTCGTATGTGGAACACTTTGTCCAGCAGTCTTGCGCCGCTTAACTTTTAGTGATGCGCGAAACGATTTCGAAGGTGTCGCGGGACAAGTCCCTGGCGGCGAGAATGCGGTTGAGCTGGAGCATTGCCGCCTGGCGCCGCACCGCCTCCAGAACGCCGCAACTGCGGAAGCCCGTGGCGATGCGGGCGGCGACCTGCGGGTTGATGATGTCGAGTTTGAGGATGGCGTCCGCCACCACCCGGTAACCCTCGCCATCAGCGGCGTTGAAGCCCGCCGCGTTGCCGGATGTGAAGCCGGCGATCAGCGCATAGACGCGGTTCGGTGTCTTCCAGTCGAAATCCGTGTGGTGGCTGAGCCTTTCGATACGCTGTGCGGCACCGTTTCCGGCACACTGGGCGTTCAACATGAACCATTTATCGATGATGAGGCGATCATCGCGATGACGGGCATGGAAATGGGCGAGGGCCTCCTCGCGCTCCGGGCATTCCACCTGGATGAGCGCGCTGAGCGCCCCGATTTCCGCCGTCATGCTCGAGGCTTCGGCCAGTTCCGCCATGGCGCTGGCAATGCCTTGGGGGCGATTGCCGAACAGCAGCAATTGCAGGGCGGCGTAACGCAACGCCCGCCGTGCCGCGCTCTCCGGATCAGGGCGGTAGGGCCTGCGTTCCGCTGTTTCGTTCCAGATGGTGGCAAGCTTGTCCGCCAACGCCCGGCCCAGCGCGGCGCGCACTGCGTCACGGGCGCTGGCAACCATGCTGGTGTCGATGTCGCGGCCGATGGCCGCCGCGATGTCCGCTTCGGTAGGCAAGCCGAGCATCAGGGCCTTGAAGGCGTCGTCGACATTTGCGTCATCGAGGATGCTGCGCAGCGCGCTCGCATAATCCCCGGTGTCGCGGTGCGGCGGCGGGTTGCCGAGACTGGCGAGGATGAGGGCGCGTCCGCGCCTTTGGCCTGCTTCCCAGCGGTTGAAGCTGTCGCGGTCGTGGCCCATGAGGAATAATTCGTCGGTGGCCGAGCCATTGCTGGTCAGATTGACCGGCGCTGAAAATCCACGATTGAGCGACAGGGCTGGGCGCCGCGAAACATTGCGGAAGCGAAACGATTGCTTTTGCCCGGTCAGTTCGATGAGCGGAGTGTTGAGCACGCCAGTGCCTTCGAGATCGAGCGGCATGTCTTCGCCATCGGGGCCGACGAGCCCGATACCGAGTGGAATGTGCAGCGGCATTTTCTCCGGCTGGCCAGGCGTAGCCCCAGTGCGCTGTTCAAGTGTCAGGTCGAAGGTCCGGGCCTTCTGGTCGTAATGACCCTCGGCAATCACTTGCGGTGTTCCGGCCTGTTCATACCAGGCGAAGAACTGCGTGAGATCGCGGCCCGAGGCTTCGGCCATGCAGGTCACGAAATCCTCAACCGTTGCGGCCTCGCCGTCATGGCGCGCGAAGTACAGATCCATCGCCTTGCGGAAAGCCGTGCCGCCGATCAATGCCTTCATCATGCGGCATATTTCGGCGCCTTTTTCGTAAACGGTTGGCGTATAGAAATTGTTGATCTCGATATAGGACGACGGCCGCACCGGATGGGCGAGCGGCCCGCCATCCTCCGGAAATTGCCGGGCGCGCAGTGTCTTGACGTCACTGATGCGCTTGACGGCGCGCGAGCGCATATCGGAGGTAAACTCCTGGTCGCGGAACACCGTCAGCCCTTCCTTGAGGCAGAGCTGGAACCAGTCGCGGCAGGTGATGCGGTTGCCGGTCCAGTTATGAAAATACTCATGGGCGATGATCGCCTCGATGTTCACGTAGTCGGCATCAGTCGCGGTATCGGGGAGGGCGAGAATATACTTGTCATTGAAGATGTTGAGGCCCTTGTTCTCCATCGCCCCCATGTTGAAGTGCGATACGGCGACGATGTTGAAGACATTGAGATCATACTCGCGTCCGAAGGCCGACTCGTCCCAGCGCATCGAGGCCTTGAGCGACTCCATGGCCCAGGCGCAGCGGTCCTCCTTGCCGCGTTCGACATAGATGCCGAGATCGACCTTGCGTCCCGACATGGTCGTATAGGTGTCTGTCACCGATGCGAGATCGCCCGCCACCACGGCGAAAAGATAGGACGGCTTCGGGAAGGGATCGTCCCAGACCACGAAATGCCTGCCAGTTCCGGCAACATCACCGGCGTTATGCGGATTGCCGTTCGACAGCAGAACCGGGAAACTTTCCTTCGGCGCTTCGATCCTGACCTTGAAGCGGGCCATGACATCCGGGCGGTCATGAAAATAGGTGATGCGCCGGAAGCCCTCGGCCTCACATTGCGTGCAGTAGATGCCATTCGACATGTAGAGGCCGGAGAGTGCGGTGTTGGCTTCAGGGTCGCAGGTGTTTTCGATCTCGAGCGTGAAGGGTTCCTGGGGCACGCGGTGGATGGTCAGGTTGTTGCCGGTCACAGTGAACTGGCCGGGGACCAGCAGATTGCCGTTCAATGCCAGCCGCTGCAGTACGATCATCTCGCCATCGAGCACCAGCGGTACGCCACGTTCCGTGCTGGCCGGATTGGGCTGCATCGCCAAGATCGAGCGCACTCGCGCTGCTTTGGGCTTCAGCGCGATATCAAGTTCGACGTTGTCGATGCTGTAGGGGACCGGCTTGTAGTTGCTGAGTTCGATCGGTTGAGGCGTAGCGATTTCCATCGGAGAGGCAGTCCTGACGTGAGGTTGCGTGGCATAGAAGCCGTGAGCCGGGCCTTTGTCAAAGACCAAGATGCTCTTGGGAACGGCCAGGAATAGCGAAGCTAGAAACGGTCGGCCCGGAAGGCATGGAGATCGATGTTGCTCCTGGCGCCGGTGATGATCTCGGCTAACAGCCGCCCGGTCGTCGGTCCCCAGGTCAGTCCCATGTGGCCGTGGCCGAAGCCATACCAGACATTGCCAGCCTTCCTCGATGGCCCGATGACTGGCAGGGAATCGGGTGTGCCAGGCCTTCGCCCCATCCAGCGGGTGGTGGCGGCATCGGGCTCGCGGAGTCCCGGAAGCACAGTCTTGAACAGTTTCCACAGGGCATCGGCGCGGGCATAATTCGGCGCGGCATCAAGGCCTGCGAATTCGTCGGTGCCCGCCAGCCTGAGGCCCATCTCCATGGGTGTGGCAGCGCCCGGTGTCCGCGCATAGGTGAGCGAGCGCGACAGGCTCACGCCGGAATTGGGCAGGACCATGTGATAGCCGCGCTCGGCTTCCAGCAGCACCTTTTCACCCAACTGCTTGGCCAGCAGATGCGAATAGGCCCCGGCGCAGATTACCAGCTTGTCGAGCGGGAGCAGGCCGCGGTCCTTGAGGCGGAGCCCGGTGACGAGGCCGCCCGATTGTTCGAGGGACATGACATCATCACCGATCACTGTCCCGCCATTGCGCATCACCTCGGCGGCGATGCTTTTTACCACTTGCTCCGGATTTTTCACGAAATACCAGCCGCCGTGAAAGGCGCCGCGATGCACGTTGGGGCCAAGTGCCGGTTCCAGTTCGCGCGCCTCATCGCCTGAAATCTGTTTCATCTCGAAACCGAAGGCGGCCTTGGTGGCCCGCTCGGCGGCTTCCGCGTGGAATTGCGCTTCGTTGTCATAGAGCCGCAACGTGTCCTGATAGACCATGAGGTCATGGCTGCCTGCCGCCTTGAGCAACGTTTCGAAATCGGCAACGCAGCGCAGCGCCAGGCTGGCGCGGGCCTCGGTGATCGCCTTGACACGGTCCGGCATGGCATTGCGGCCCGCCGCCATGAACCACGGCAGTGCCTTGGGCAGATAAGACCAGCGGATGGTGAGCGGCCCCAGCGGGTCCATCAGCCAGCCGGGAATCTTGAGCAGCACGCGCGGGTGGATGGTGGGCGTGATCTCGGCAAAAGCGATACCGCCGGCATTGCCAAAGGAGCAGCCTTCGCCGGGCGGCAGGCGGTCGATAACCGTGACCTTGAAACCTTGGCGCTGCAGGAACGCCGCCGTGGCCATGCCGATGATGCCGGCGCCGATAATGGTTGCGGTAGCCTGTGTCACGGGCGTGGTTCCAGCCTCTTGAAATACTCCACAGCATGGGCCTCGAAGGCCGATACCAGACGGGTTTTACGCATTTGGCGCAGGCTCGCAAGGGCGATGACGCCGCGCTCCACGTCTTCGGCGATGGGCCGCACTGCAAGCCGTTCGCCAGCATAGGAGTGATCGCCAAACGGCCTTGTCACCAGGATCGAATAGCCAAGCCCCTGGCCAACGAGGCCGCGCACCACTTCCAGCGACGGCGAGGCGAAGGCGATGTTCGGCGTGATGCCCGCCGATTCGAGAATGCGTGTGAAATAGGTACGGCTCGGGGCGATATCGAGCAGGATGAACGGTTCATGTTTGAGGGCCACCAGCGGCACATGGCGGAAGCGCGTCAGCCGGTGATCGGCGGGCAGCAGCACATAGGGTGCGAAGCTGGCCAGCGGTGTGAGATGAAATTCGTCCGGCATGTCGACGTCATAGAGCAGGGCGAGGTCGTGGTGCCCGGCGCGCAAGGCCTGGAACAGCCAATCCTGCGTTCCCTCCTCGAGCCTGATTGCTACCTCGGGATGGGCCGCCTTGAACGTCGAGATCAGCTGCGGCACGAAAGCCGGTGCGATGGTGCTGAAACTGCCCAGCACCAACGTACCTTCGATGGCCGTTCCCGCCGCCGCCGTCTGGCGCTGCAGGTCGTGGGCTTGGGTGAGCAGGTTGCGGGCCTCGGCGAGGAAGCGCAACCCGGCGGGCGACGGGCTGACACCCTGGGCATGATGGCGGACGAAAAGCTGGATGCCAATCTGGTCTTCCAGCTTGGCAAGCGACGCCGAAAGCGTCGGCTGGGCCACGCCGAGGGCTGCCGAGGCGCCGGCCACCGAACCCCTGTCCTGGATGGCGACGGCATATTCGATCTGGCGCAGGGTGAACCGTAGCATTGATAAAACCTATTCCCAGCGCAATTATAATCTATTTTTACGAAGCTGTCTCCTGTGCGATGACGGGTCCACCAATTCGGAGGGAATGAACCTATGAACGCGATGGCAAAGACACCCCTGGCGGCAGAGGATTTCATGAGTGCAATGGGCTTGGCTGCCACCGGCGTATCGGTGGTGACGACCGACGGGCCAGCCGGGCGGTTTGGCTTGACGGTCAGCGCTGTGTCCTCGGTCTCCGCCGACCCGCCGCTTGTGCTGATTTGCGTGAACCGCAAAAGCCCGGCCATTGTGGCGCTGGACGGCAACGGCACCTTCGCGGTCAACCTTCTGGCCGCCCATAACCGCGCCTATGCCGAAACCTTTTCCGGCCGCCCGCGCGAGGGCAAGCCTTTCGATTTCGCCAATCATGACTGGCGCGACGGCGAAACCGGCCTGCCACTGGTTGCCGATGCTACGGCGGTCTTCGAGTGCGAAATCCACGACAGCCTCGATGCCGGCACCCACCGCATCTACATTGGCCGGGTCGTTGCCGCCCACAAGGGCGAGGCCGAGCCGCTCGTTTATTGCAATCGCGCCTTCCGGCGTATCATGAACCACGAAGGACTCTGACAATGATCAGGACTGGCGAACAATACCGCGACTCGATCCGCGATGGCCGCGAGATCTGGATCAACGGCGAGAAGGTGCAGGACGTCACCCGCCATCCGATGTTCAAGCCGCTGGTCGACATCCGCGCCCGCATCTACGACATGCAGCACGAACCCGCCACCCGCGAGATCATGACCCACGAGGAGCATGGCGAACGCTTCGGTATCGGCAATCGTCTGCCCTTCGAGCAGAAGGACTGGACCGACAAGCGCCGCGCCGTCGACACGGTGATGCACGACATCGGCGGCGTCGTCACCCGCGTCGGCGACGAGACCATCGGTGAGATGTGGTCGCTGTGGGATGGCAAGGACATCTTGAACGAGATAGACCCGCGCTTTGCCCAGAACATCGAGCGCCACATCCAGCTGGCCATCAAGAATGATCCCTTCCACGTCTCGGCCAACACCGATCCCAAGGGCGACCGCTCCAAGCGCCCCCAGGACCAGGACCCCGACATGCTGGTGCATGTGGTGAAGGAAACCGGCGCCGGCATTGTCATCCGCGGTGCCAAATATGAAACCGCCGCCGCCTATGCCAACCAGGCTTTCCTCAAACCGACCATCGCCAATTGGGGCGACGCCAAGCTTTCGGAATACGCGCTGGGGTGTATCGTGAAAATGAATGCGCCGGGCGTCAAGCACATCTGCCGCACTGGGTTCACCGGACGCGCACCGGCGCGTGACTATCCGCTGTCGAACAAGTTCGACGAGGTCGATACCATCATGATCCTCGACAATGTGCTGATCCCCTGGGAGGATGTGCTTTTCTATCAGCACACCCGTGCGGCGGCCTATATCCGCCAGACCCTGCACCGCTATTCGGCCTTCCCCTTCGTGCAGCGCACGCTGTCCTATGCCGATCTCATCATCGGTGCTGCCCTGTGGAATGCCCGGCAGACCGGCCTCGACAAGCAGCAGGCGGTACAGGAGAAACTCTCCTGCCTCGCCACCTGGCGCGAGGGCATCAACGCCCATCTCACCGCCGCCGTCGCCATGGGTGAGAGAAGCCCCAATGGCTTGCTCATGCCCAACCAGTCATTGCTGATGACCGGTCGCTGCCATGCCTTGAACAACCTGCCGAAGATGATGCATCTGGCGCGCGAATTGTGCGGCGGGCAAATCTGCGTGACGCCCGACGCCGCGATGTTCGAGCATCCCGAAACGGCGAAGTGGATGGACAAGTATTATTCGGTCAACGACGAATGGCAGGCTGGCGACCGGAGGAAGCTCC
>JBKJQD010000278.1:0-4229 GCA_046594125.1 Aestuariivirga sp. | reverse complement strand
TATTGCCGGCAAGCGCCAGACCGATGATCGCGACCGCGCCGACTACCAGACGATGTTCGCCGAGAGGGAAGGTGCGGTGGCCGCGCCAACGGCTGGATTGCACTTCACGCCAGACTTGATGAAATCGCTGCAAGATATTGGTATTGCCACGGAATATGTGACACTTCATGTCGGCGCCGGAACCTTTCTGCCGGTCAAGGCGGACGACACCGCAAATCACAGGATGCATGCCGAGTGGGGCGAGGTGACGGCTGAAACCGTGGCGCGTCTGAAAGCGGCACGGGATTCGGGCGGGCGCGTCGTGGCGGTGGGGACGACCTCGCTGCGGCTCCTCGAAAGCTCGGGGCTTGAGCCATTCAGCGGCACCACGGAAATATTCATCACCCCCGGCTACACGTTCCACGCCGCCGATCTGCTGATCACCAATTTCCACCTGCCCAAGTCGACGCTGTTCATGCTGGTCGCGGCCTTCGCCGGGCTGGAGCGCATGAAGCAGGCCTACGCCCATGCCATCGCCCATGACTATCGGTTCTATTCCTATGGCGACGCCAGCCTGCTATTCCCGGCGCCATGACGGCAGAATTTTCCTTTACACTCCACGGCACCGATGGCGCGGCACGGCTTGGCACGGTGCATACGCTGCATGGTGACATCCGCACGCCGGCCTTCATGCCGGTCGGCACGGTCGGCACCGTCAAGGGGCTGTATCTCGATCAGGTGGCGGAGACGGGGGCCGACATCATTCTCGGCAATACCTATCACCTGATGCTGCGGCCCGGGCCTGAGCAGGTGGCGAAGCTGGGCGGCTTGCATCACTTCATCGGCTGGAACCGCCCCATTCTCACCGACTCGGGCGGCTTCCAGATCATGTCGCTGTCGAAAATCCGCAAAATCACCGAGCAGGCGGCGGTGTTCCAATCGCATATAGATGGCATGCGCCATGAACTGTCGCCGGAGCGGGCGATGGACATCCAGCGGCTGCTCGGCTCCGACATCCAGATGCAACTCGACCAGTGCATCGAATTTCCGCACACCGAGAAAGCCGCCGAGAAGGCCATGCAGCTTTCCCTGCGCTGGGCGGAACGCTCGCGGAATGCGTTTGGAGTTCAGCCAGGCCGGGGCAATTTCGGCATCGTGCAGGGCGGCGTCAACTCCAGGCTCAGGCGCGAGAGCGCCGAGGGGCTGAAGTCCATCGGCTTCGATGGTTATGCCATCGGCGGGCTGGCGGTGGGCGAGGGCCAGAAGCTGATGCTCGACACCATCGAAATTACCGAGCCGTATTTGCCGCGCGATCGGCCACGCTATCTGATGGGTGTCGGCACGCCCGAGGACATCCTGGAATCGGTGGCCCGCGGCATCGACATGTTCGATTGCGTGATGCCGACGCGTTCCGGCCGCCACGGTCAGGCCTTCACCCGCTTCGGCAAGATCAACCTGCGCAACGCCAGACATGCGGTCGATCCGCGCCCGCTCGATCCCCAAAGCCCGTGCCCGGCGCTGTCGAAGTACTCACGCGCTTACCTGCATCATTTGATCCGCTCGGGCGAGTTGCTTGGAATGATGCTGTTGTCGTGGGCCAATATCGCCTATTACCAATCCTTGATGCAGGGTATCCGGACGGCGATTGCCGAAGGCCGTTTCGAGGATTTCCGCGCTGCGACCAAGGAACAATGGCAACGCGGCGACATTCCGGCATAATCGGCGAAATATCTGGGAGGCAAATCCATGAAAATGTCCGACGAAGTCATCATCCCGGTTCCACGCGAGACCGTATGGAAGGCGTTGAACGATCCGGCGGTTCTGAAGCAATGCATTCCCGGCTGTGAATCGATCACCAAGCATTCGGACACCAGCATGGAAGCCAAGGTGACGATCAAGCTTGGGCCGGTGAAGGCAGGCTTCAAGGGGGCCGTGACACTGTCGGACCTCGATCCGCCCAACAGCTATCGCATCTCCGGCACGGGCTCGTCGATGATGGGCTCGGCCTCGGGCGGCGCCAATGTCCGGCTTGAAGCCGTGCCCGAAGGCACCAGGTTGTTTTACGACGTCGACGCCCAGGTGGGCGGCAAGATCGCCAGTCTGGCAGCCCGTTTCATCGACCCCACGGCGCGCATGCTGGCCGGGAAGTTCTTCGAGAAATTCGCGGCGGTGGCCGGGGCGATGAAGGTTGACGCGGCGCCGGTCATGGCGAAGAAACCGGCGGTGAAGAAACCAGCGGCCAAGAAGGCTGTGGTGAAGAAGGTGGCGGCCAAGAAGCCAGCGGTGAAGAAACCCGCCGCGAAAAAGCCCGCGAAGAAGAAGCGCTGAACGCTACTTCTGTTTGACGGTCCACGCGGTTTTTCCCTTCTCCCCTCGCGGGAGAAGGGCGGTTCAGCGTTTCTTGGCGTAGAGCGGCGAGTACTTGTTGGAGACGCCATTCATGTCCGTGATGCTGCTCCAATTGAGCTGGGTGAAGTCTTCCTTCGTGCCGACGGTCTCGCCCTTGGTGGGGACCCACAGAACTGTCGGGCCGTGGTCATTCATGGTCACGGTGCCGCGGTTGCCGATGGTCTTGGGCGGAATCCATTTTGGATTGGGCACCACATCGATCCACACGGCGTTGCCATCCGGAAAGAAGTAATAGTAGTAGTACTGGCCGTCATAGACGGTCCACCAGCCGGCCAGCCATTCTGGAACCACCGCCGCTGGCTCGGTCTTGCCATCGACGATTTCCCAGAACCAGCGCGGTTGCGTGGTGACCATCGTACCCGACATGACGGCATCGGGCTTGGAACCAAATGGCTTGCGCCGGGCAATGCCTGCCGCCGACTGGAAAATGTTGTCGCCATCCCAGAATTCGATATGCACACCACCGAAAACCAGGATGCCCTTCTTGCCCGCGAGCTTGCTGTTGTCGGTCACCATATCGGTGGGGCCGTAGCGATAGGTGAGGAAGGCGCGGAACTCGCCCACCGCCAGAATGAAAAATTTGCCGCCGATCGGTGTGTTGTCGCGGTTGGCTGTCGAACCTTGCTGCGGTATGGGCGTCCTGGCTTCATTGAAGGCCCAGCTCATCTGCATACAGCATGAGGTGCTGATATGCACCAGATCCTTCGGTTTGCCGGTGTCTCCGCGCGCCAGCTGCTCCTCGTTCTCCAGGGTAATTTTCTCATTCAACTTCTTCTCACTTGCAACCTGATCGTTCAGCCAGCGTTGCAGGCCGGGTGGCAGCGATTTGTTGTCGGGGTAACTCTTGTCAATGGCGTCGAAGTCGATGCGAATCTTGGCGAAGGCCATGCGCGTCTCCCGTGCGCCGCCGCCGGCGCGGTTTGGACCATGAAAGGCACTGCGAGCTATGCGGGACTATGGCATGAGTGACTGTGAGGTGACAGACAGTGGCGCGGGATATTGACATTAGCTAACAGGTTAGCTAACCATACGGCCATGACAGTTTTCACCATCCACAAAGCCAAGACCGAACTTTCCAGGCTCCTCAAAATGGTGGAAGCCGGCGAGGAAGTCATCATCGCCCGCGGCGACAAGCCGATCGCCAGGATTGTGCCGGCCGGGCCGCCCGTGAATAAGCCCCGCGTTCCGGGGGCTCTCAAGGGCAAGCTGACTGTTCCCGGCAGTTTCTTCGATCCGTTGCCGGAAGAGGAACTGGCGCTGTGGGAAGGCCGCGATGAAGGTCCTCTTTGATACGCACGCTCTGGCGTGGTGGCTCATGGACAGCCCCCGGCTTAGTGTTGCGGCCCGGCGCGTTGTCAGCGATCCGGGAAAAACCATTTTCGCCAGTTCGGTTTCGGCTTTCGAGATGGCCACGAAATGGCGCATCGGGAAATGGCCGACGGCCGCGATCCTTGTGGCGGACTTCGAAGGCTATATGGCGCGCCAGAACTTCACATTGCTCCCGGTGACCGCCGCCCACGCCTTGCGCGGCGGCTCAATGGCGGGCGAACACCGCGACCCGTTCGACAGGCTTCTGGCGGGACAGTCGCTGGTCGAGGACTTGCCGCTGCTGACCAGCGACCGGGAATTCAGGGCGTTCGGAGTGGAGGTGGTGTGGTAGTGCCTGGACAACCAAGCCTCTGCTCAATCGGCTAACTCGTCTATGATTTCAATGAGCATGTTCATGTCGTAGAAACACAGGCCCGAGATCAGCTGATCTGGTTGAAATGACCTGCTTGAACAGTTTATTGCGCGCGAGTCTTCAACGCACTCTCAAAAAGCTCGTTGGCCTTGAACACAAA
>JBKJQD010000198.1:0-18783 GCA_046594125.1 Aestuariivirga sp. | reverse complement strand
GAGGGAATATAGGTGATGTGCTGGCCCAGAAGGTTGGCGGTGATCAGGTGCAGGGAATTGACGCGCGCCATCGAGATGACGCCGATGCGGGTGCCGGGCTTGCTGAAAATGGTGTTGTGCATGCCCGAGCCATCTTCGCCCACGATAACGCGGGCCTTCGAGAAGATATGGCGCTGCATGGCCAGCGGCATGGTCTCTGGCGAGATCACCGAGAATCCCGCCCGCTCGAACAGCGCTTCAACGGCGGCGGCGTTCTTCAGGACACGGGTGCCGTTGGGCCTTTTCCACTTTCGGCGCGACACATAGATCTTGTCGCCGATGCCGGCATCGGCTGGACCGGTGTCCTGTTTCGCCAATTGCTTGTCGAGAGTCTGCCACAGGTGCCGGGCCTCATTTTCCTCAAGCAGGCCATGGGCACGGATGCTGGTCGGCACAATCAGTCTTTCAAAGAAGGCCACCTTGTTATTCTCGAAAGGTGACTGCGGTGCAAAGTCCGGTGCCACCAGTGCCGCCAGCTTTGCGGCCCAGCCGGGCGCGATGTGGAAGAACATCGGCAAGCCGCCAAAGCCATTCTCGATGGCGCGGTTGAGGCGCGGCAGATAGTCGACCAGCCAGTGGCCGTAGATATGAAAGCCGGAGCCGCTGAGCAGCACGGCCTCGGCGGCGCGGGTTTCCACCTGCAAGTCAGCGGGATCGATGTCGAAACTGGACGTGCCACGTTTCAATTCGGCAAAGCGCCGCACGGTTGGTGCGAAGGCGCTGCTCCAGTTCATCAGGCAGCCCTTCCAGATGGTGCGGTTTTCAAGGTCGATGATCAGTCCGCTGCGGCCCAGGACATGAACATTGCTGAATTCGCAAATGCCGGTTGGAATTCCCGATGCCGAAACTTCGCCGCGCCTGATGCGGCCCAGGGCTTCATCATTGAGTTCATCGCCGCCGATCAGCGTGTCCGGATTGAAGTGGAAGCCGATTTCTCCGTGTTTGATGAATTTCAAATTGGCCGGCAGGTCCGCGTTTTCGCCGCCTTTGGCGAAATGGTCCTTTACGACTGTATCCAGCGACCGGATCTCAATTTCCATTCAGCCTTGCTCCGTTCAACTCATGCAATTGCGCTGTCAGGCCGAAGCTTGGCTTGCGTCCTTGCAGGACTCGGGCGCTATATTGGCGGCGATGTCCGACACATCCTCGGGGGGCGGCGATGCCGATGAAATCGGCCAACTGGCGGATGAAGGCTTCGGGCCGCCTCAGCGCCTTCTCATAGGACACAAGATAGACCGGACACCCGGCTTCCCGCAAATAGGCGAGATTGTCGGCCTGACGCTCGACCATGAAGGCCAGCCCGTCGAGCACGGCTTCGGTGTGCAAAGCGGGTCTGGACGCCAGGCGCGAGACAGCGGAAATCTTGCGCGAGGCGGCGGTCAAGGGGTCGCGCCACACCATGACGACGCGGGGGTTGCGCAGATGCGGCTGCAGCCGGCCCATGTATTTCGCAGCCGACGGGAACTTCCAGCCCCAAACCTGGCGCTGGCTGTCGCGGGCGGCGGCGGCGGCGATCATGTGCGGCACAGGTTTGCGGTCAAAATCCGCATCTTCGAGATTGTGGCCCAGGTCTTCGCCGATGGCGAGGCCCAGAAGCTGGGCAACGCCCGCCACCATGGTGGTGCCGCCGCGCGGAACCCCCATGATGGCCACGGTATAGGTGCCGAGACTTTGGTCGACGGGTCCGCCGATGACGAAGCCCGGCGGTTTTTCGACGGCGTTGAGACGCCGGGCGATTTCGGCCTCGGTATCGGCCTGCCTGACTGATTGCATCTGTTGTTCCATGTCCGGAAACATAGCAGGTTGACCGTCCGAATAAAGGGTTGAAGCAATTTCAGGCATCAGGTGCGTTGCTGTAAGTTCTTGACATGACAGTTTGTAAATCGGCTATAATGCCCGGCGGGGCTCAAATCAGGGATGTATCACGTGATCACTAAAGCCAAGACTGTCAAAGCCAAGACGGAACCGCCGCGCGCCCGCATCAAATACATCAATACCCGCCTTCTCGAACTCAAGGGCGAGCGTGACCGGCTTGTCGATGAGCGCAAAAGCCTGCTGGGCGAGGCCCGTGCCTCAGGTCCAAAACCCGCCAAGAGCAGGCCTTCTGCCGAATAGCCACCGTGACTTTCGCCATCTGGCGTGCCGCCTGATTGGCGGCGGTGAATTCGTTGCGGGAAAGTGATTTGTTCAGGCTGACTAAAGGGGTTTTCAGCGTTGCAATGGCCGTGGGGAAAGAAGCTGGCCTCCGCCGTCAATCTGCTCGAGTCAAATCGGGCCATCGCTTCGCATGACATCAAGCTGAATGGTGACGTGTGGCGGGCCACCGGCCTTGACCCATTCATCGTCTACCGCCTCGACCCCCGGGGTTTTCGCGGGCCGATGCTGGTCGAACTCGAAATCGAGGCAATCGAGGGCCGGGTCTACCCCAGAATCTATCTGCAGACGTCGAAGGGCTTCAACCAGAACACTTCGGAACTCATGCGGCGCACCGGGGCCGGTTACTACAAGATCCATCTTTATGCCTGGCAATCCTGCCGCGCCCTGCGCTTTGATCCCGCCGAAATGTCTTGCGCCTTCCGCATCCGGCGCTTCACGCTGAGGCCGGTGCCGCTGGCCACCTTTATGGCGCGCGCCCTGCGTGATGGCGCCAACCGCGGTGACGCCAAGCCGGAGGCCAGGCGCCTGCTGGTGGCCATGCAACGGGCGGCCAAAAACGGTGTTTCCTTCGAGACGGTCAGCGGCGGCCAGAAGCAGCGCAGCTCGGCGGCCCGCTATCTGGAATGGATCAGCACCTTCGACTATGCCGAGCCGGTGAAACCTTCTGTGCGGGCAAGGCTGTCGCAACTTTCCAGCCTGCCGAAAATCTCGGTGCTGATGCCGGTCTACAACACCCCCAAGGCCCTGCTCGAGGCGGCCATCGAAAGTGTCGAAAACCAGATCTATGAGAACTGGGAACTGTGCATCGCCGACGACCATTCGACCGCCACATGGGTGAAGCCGGTCCTCGACAAGTGGCAGGCCAGGGATTCGCGCATCAAGGTGGTCTACCGTGAAAGCAACGGCCACATCGCGGAAGCTACCAATTCAGCATTCGCCATTGCGAGAGGCGAGTACATAGCACTCCTCGACCATGACGACGTGCTGCGGCCCCACGCGCTGGCCGAGGCCACCATTGCGCTGGCCGAGCATCCGGGCAGCCAACTGGTCTATTCCGACGAGGACAAGATCGACGAGGCGGGCCGCCGCTATGATCCCTATTTCAAGCCCGACTGGAACCCCATCCTGTTCCGCAGCCAGAACTACCTCAACCATCTGACGGTGCACAGTGCCGCCAACATCCGCAAGGTTGGCGGCTGGCGCAAGGAATACAACGGCAGCCAGGACTATGACATAAATCTGCGCATCGTGGCTTTGCTGAAGGACACGCAGATCGTCCATATTCCAAAGATCCTCTATCACTGGCGGGCGACGGCGGATTCGGTGGCGCTCAATGCCGTCCAGAAGAGCTATGCCGTGGTCAATGCTGAAAAAGCGCTGGCCGAACACATGCGGCAGACCAAAATCGCAGGCGTCATCGAAATGGTGCCGCAAACCACTTGGCACCGCATCAAATATGCCCTGCCGAAACGCCCGCCGCTGGTGTCGATCATCATTCCCACCCGCAACGGCTGCAAGATTCTCAAGACCTGCCTCGACTCGATTGCGGAGAAAACGACCTATCCGAAGTATGAAATCATCATCGTCGACAACAACAGCGACGATCCCGAAACGCTTGCTTATCTCGATGAGTTACAAAACAGCAAGAAGGCCATGGTGCTGCGCTATCCGCACCCTTTTAACTATTCGGCGATCAATAATTTCGGGGTGTCGAGGGCCAAGGGCCAGGTGGTGGCACTGCTCAACAACGACATCGAGGTGATCACCCCGGACTGGCTGACCGAAATGGTGTCGCTGGCGCTGCAACCCGGCATCGGCTGTGTCGGTGCCAAGCTCTATTATCCCAACAACACCATCCAGCATGCTGGCGTGGTGCTTGGCATCGGCGGGGTGGCGGGCCACAGCCACAAATATTTCGACCGCAATGCCAATGGTTATTTCGGGCGGTTGCGGCTGGCGCACAATGTGTCGGCGGCCACCGCCGCCTGCCTGGTCGTCAGGAAAAAGATTTATAAAGAGGTCAAGGGTCTTGATGAGGTGAACCTGGCGGTGGCCTTCAACGATGTCGACTTCTGCCTCAGGGTGCGTCAGCGCGGCTATGCCAACGTGTGGACGCCCTTCGCTGAACTCTACCACCATGAATCGGTCACCCGCGGGGCCGAGGACGACCCTGAAAAGCAGGCGCGATTCAATCGTGAAATCAAATACATGACGGACAAGTGGGGAGCCGATTTGATACGTGACCGCTACTATTCGCCACACCTCACGCTGAGGCATGAGGACTTCACAATTAATGTTGACTAGGACGCTTGGCGCCTCCCATAGGGTGGGCCGAAAAGGCGCATGACCAGTTGCCGCGCGTAAGGAGTAGATCATGCCGAAATGCATCATTCATGTTGGAATGCACAATACCGACAACGCGGCAATCCAGCACAGCCTGCAGGGTCTCGACGACAGCTCGTTTTATTATGCCCGTCTGCTCAAATCGGCCAATCACAGCATGGTGGTGTTCGGCCTGTTTTCCGGAACGCCGCACAATCATCCGCTGAACCGCAAGCGCAAGGTCGATGCCGACGTCTTGCAGGCCCAGGTGGCCCAGGGCCGCAAGGCACTCAAGGACTCGATCGATGCCGCCGACGGGCGCAATCTGCTGATCTCGGGCGAGGGCATCATCAGGCTGGAACGTGCCGATCTCGAGCGCCTGCGCGGTTTCTTCGCGCGTCACGGCTATGACGTGGAGATCGTTGCCTATGTGCGGGCCCCCGCCGCTTTCATCACCAGCGCCTTCCTCGGTTTCATCAGGTCGGGCAATGCCCGGCGCTCCAGACTCAACAATCTCTATCCCAACTATGAGCCGCGCTTCGCCAAATTCGACGAGGTTTTCGGCCGTGCCAATGTCCATCTCTGGCCCTTCAATCCAAGTCAATTCGAGGCGGGCAGCGTCGTGCGGGATTTCTGCAAGCGGCTGGGTATCGACCAGGGTCCGATTGCCGAAATTCGCGGCGACGACGCCCCGTCGCGCCAGCAGGCGGCGATGATCTATCAATATGCCAAATGGGCCGTGGCGCACCAGCTGCCGGTCGCCACGGGGCGCGAAGCGGCCGTGCTGCTCGACGCCCTCAAGAAGCTGGGGCAGACGCCGCTGCGGTTTGCGCCCGCCATGATCGAACCAGTGCTGGAGGCCAGCCGCGCCGACATCGCCTGGATGGAGCAGCGCCTCGGACTGAAGCTGGTGGAGGATTTGGCTTCAGGTGCTGGCCAAGGTATTGCCAGTGAGGACGATCTTTTGGCGCCGGTGCCGAACGCCGCCGCTGTTCTGCAGGCGGCCTTGACGGAGGCCGGGGTAACGGAACAGTTCGAAGGTGCCGATGCGGTTTTGCGCATGATGCGCGCCTTGCTGCAGGCCAGTGCCACAGCACCACGGAAGACCGCGGGGGACGAGCAGGCCGGCCCGCGCAAAGCCAGGCCGCCCAAGCCCGACCTGCAGCATATCCAGAAGGTCGTGCCGCGCCTGTGGAACAATCCCATCTCCGACGGGCCGCGCCCGCTGCTCAACGGCGACAAGAAACTCACCGTGCTGTGGTCGCCGAAATCGGCCTGCACGACGGTCTATGTGTGGTTCAGCCACATCTCGGGCTTCTTGCAGGAGGTCCGCGATTACGCCGCCTGGCCGCACCGCCACCGGGTCGAGCAATATCAGGTGTCCAAACTCTACGCCAAAAGCCTCGAGGGCGATCTCGGCGCCAACCAGGTGCTGCGCATCATCCGCGACCCCTATGGCCGGGCGGTGAGCATCTACCGCCATGCCCTGCAGACCGATTTTGCCGACAAGGAGCTGAGCCGCTACCAGAGCGGGCGCCATGATTCGGTCACCGGCTATTCCTTCCAGGATTTTCTCGATTTCGTCTTGACGCTCAACATGGCCAAGGTCGATATTCACTTCCGGCCCCAGTTCCATCCCTATGAGGGCACCAGGACACCTGACGTTGTCGTCAACATCAGCAAACAGAACCTGTTTGCCGAACTGAACAATTTTGAAGCGCGGCAGGGCTGGGCACCAACCCGCTTCGAGGAACTGAGCTGGCTTCACGATCTTGAAGTGAAGCGCAAGGCCAAACAGGAGCCCATGGCGGGCGAAGCGCTCGACGAGGTGGTCTTCAACCGCAAGATGGTGGCCAAACTCGGCCAGTTCCCCAGCTACGAGCAATTGCTGACACCCACAGCGCGTGAGAAGATCGGGCAAATCTACAAAGTAGACTTTGACGCCTATGGAAAGTTTTTGTAAGCAGTTCATGCTTGTTTTTTAATCACAGGGCGAAATGAGCAAAAACGAATCCGCCGGGCTGGTCAACAAGGGCATCATTGAAATCAATCCGGCGCCGTTTGACGGCCGTGCGACCCTGGTGGTTGTCGGCCTGACGCGCAGCGGAACCTCGATGATCGGTTCGCTGTTCCAGACGCTTGGCATCCCCATGGGCGAGGGTATCGACCGGGCGGTGTTCGAGGATGTCGAGATCGCCCGCCTGATCGAGAGCGAGGATTATGCCGGCCTCAAGGCGCTGGTTGCGGAGCGCAATGCCGCGCATCAGGTCTGGGGTTTCAAGCGCCCCAACGCCTACCAGCAGCTTGCCAGGATTCTGCCGCTGCTGCGCAAGCCGCGCCTGGTGGTCCTGTTCCGCGACATTCTGGCAATTGCCATGCGCAATCATGTGTCGATGCAGATGGATGTGATTTCGACGCTGCCGAAATACATCGAGCAATATCAGCTTCTGGTCGACAGCGTGGCCAAGGCCAAATGCCCGGCGCTGCTGGTGAGCTACGAGAAATTTGCCCAGTTCCCGGAAGAATCGGTCAGCCGCACCGCCGAATTCGCGGGCCTTGCCCTTGAGCCCGCCAAGCTGAAAGAGGCGATGGCGGTCATCGGCAATGGCCCCGAGACCTATCTGCAATCGTCACGGCTGCGCTATGCGGGCCACGTCGACCGCATCATCGACGGCAAGCTGCGCGGCTGGGCCATGGTGGTGGGCGAACCCAAGATCAAGGCGAAGGTCAATCTGATGATCGGCGGCAAGCTGACGAAGTCCGGTGTGGCCAACAAGCTGCGCAAGGATCTGGTGGCCGCCAATATCGGCGATGGCCATCATGGTTTCGAGATCACCGTCGGCGCCGATCTTGATCCCGCCCTGCCGATCGATGTGACGGCTGGCAATGCCAATTTCATTCTCGCCAACAGCGGCAAGCCGGCCGCGTTCTATTCAGCCTAGGTCATGGACAGGCGGTCAGGCGGTACGGCCGCTGGCAAGCATGTGGTCATCATCGCCGCATTCCACGAGCCGGACCATGATCTGGCGCGGCGTCTGATCGCCAGCCTGCTCGGCCAGTCGGACGTCGATGTCAACATCGTCGCGGTGCTTGATGGCCAGGTGACCGCCAGCGATACGGTGATCGGCGCCATGCTCGCCGATGAGCGGATCATCACCTTGGCAATGGACGAGCCGCGGGGAGTGCGTGGCGCCTTTGCAGCTGGGTTGGCAAGGGGGCTGGCGCTCTATCCCGGAGATGATGTTTGCTTTGCCTATGCCGACCAGGACGACCTGTGGCGGGCGGACAAGTTGCAACAATTGCTCCGCGTACTGAACAAAGACGGCATCAGCCTGGCGCGCTGCGATGCCCGGGTGATCACCAGGGACGGCACGCTGATTGCCGCTTCGCTTCATGCATTCGAACACCGCCAGGACCCGCGCGATCTGCTCGAAGCCCTGCTGCTCAATTCGATCAGCGGCATGACGGCGCTGTTCACGGCTGCGACCGCGCGGCTCGCCGTCAAGCTGATGACCGGACTGGACTCAACTCTTCTGCATGATCATGTGACAGCGGTTGCCGCCGCGGCCCTGGGACGCATCGCCAGCCTTGATCAGCCGCTCGTCGACTATGTGCAGCATGACGGCAATGTGCTGGGCGCGCGCCAACTCAGGCAGCGGCGATTCTATGAACGCTCTTTCCGCCGCTCCGATATCACCGCCTATCGCGCCACGACGCAGCGCATTTTTGAAGACCGCCGCGCCGTTGCCATGGCGTTGCAGGCAGCAGGCCTGCTTGAACCGCAGCTTCAGGACATGTTTGTCACCGCTTCGCGAAGCACCGCCCTGTGGCGCATGATCTGGCTTTACGACGCGGCCTTTTTGCGTATGTGCTTTGGGGGACAATTGCGCCGTGGCCTGCTCTGTATCCGCCTGCTCGACGCGGCGTTGCGGCACAGACTCACCAACAGAACGCCGGTATAACGGCTTCGCGCAAGACTGCTGCATTAACAGGCAATTTGGGCGAATTCCGGGCGGCGATTGCATTCGAGGCAGGATGAATTGTCATAAGATATGTTTAATGGTTTCGTTTATAAAAGCGGTTTGTTAGTGGAGGTTGATCATGGCAAGAGCTCTTGGGAAGACGAATGCGCTATCGGTGGCCAGCGCGCCCGAGACAGCGCCGGACAAGTCCCCGGTAACGCCTGCTCCCTATCTGCCGCCGCCGCAAATACTCAAAAAATTGCTCCGTAGGCAGAAGGAAAACGGCGCCGAAACCGTCACCATGTCGCTCAACACCTATTACCGCCTTCTCGAAGCGGCGATGAAGGGCCTGTTTGACGAAGCCGCCTATCTGGCGAGATTTCCGGATGTTGCGGCGGCGATCAAATCAGGCATCATTCCTTCGGCACTGCGCCACTATGTCACCAACGGCTATCTCGAAGGCCGCGCCGCGCTCAGTTTCGAGGTCGACGACGTCTGGTACCGTCAGACCTATCCCGATGTCGCCGATGCAATTCGCCGCGGCAAGGTGCGTGACAGCAAACATCATTTCGAGGATTTCGGCTTCTTCGAGGGCCGGGTTCCGAGCCGGGCCTGTCTTGGCCCCGCCGCGGAATGGCGCGAGCTTGAGAAGCATCACGTGATGAACAAGTAGGCATTGAGACGCGCAGTGGCCGGCAAGGTACCGATCCCCATAAACCGGCCCTTGCTGCCCGCCTGCGAGCGCTTGCTGCCCTATCTCAGGCGGGTTGACGAGGCCCGCTACTATACCAACTACGGCCAGCTTGAAGCCGAACTCGCCGCCAGGCTTGCGGCCCATTTGGGCGTGCAGCCGGGAACCCTGGTGCTGGCCAATTCCGGCACATCGGCCATCACCGGCGCTATTCTCGCCGTGGCCGGGCGCGCGCTGGCCAAGCGCAGCTTGTGCATCTGTCCAGCCTATACCTTTGTTGCCACCGCCGTTGCGGCGGCGGCTTGCGGTTATGAACCTTACTTTGTCGACATCGATCCGCTTTCGTGGACCACCGGTCCGGAGCGCCTCGATCAGCTGCCGGCTGTCGCGGAAGCGGGCGTGGTGGTTGTCGTGGCACCTTACGGGCGCATGGTGGACGTCAGGGCCTGGGATGAATTTTCCCGGCGTCATGGCGTGCCCGTGGTGATCGACGCGGCGGGTTGCTTTGACAGTCTCGATGTTGCCGCCATCGCCGAATGTTCCGTGCTGGTCGCAGTGAGTCTGCACGCCACGAAAACCTTCAGCACGGCGGAAGGGGGCCTCGTCCTGTGCGGCAGTGTCGAGACGGCCCGCCGTGTCACCCGGGCTCTCAACTTCGGATTTTTCGAATCACGCCAGAGCGAGGGACCGAGCATCAACGGCAAGCTCAGCGAGTATCATGCCGCGGTGGGCCTCGCCGAACTCGATACCTGGTCTGAAAAGTGCCAAAATTTTCTCCGCGTGGCGCGGGACTATCGCGCGGCAGCACAACTCCGGGGACTGGATCACGATCTGTTTACCGATTGCCAGCAGGCCAGTGCCTACGCGCTCTACTGCGCCGCCAGTCCTGGCCATGCCCGGCGGATCACTTTGGCCCTCGACGAAAACCACATCGGCTCACGCCTGTGGTACGGGCTTGGCCTGCATCGCCAGCCGGAATTTTCCGCTTGCCGCCATGACAATCTGGGTGTCACCGACGATCTTGCGGCGCGCCTCATCGGGCTGCCCATGGCAGTCGATATGAGCCGCGATGACGTCGGCCGTGTCACCGATGTCATCGCCGCCGCCTGATTCGGGTCAGGCGACCATGGCCTTCCCGACGCGATCACGTTCAGCCAGCCACAGATCGCCATAGTCGAGGTTCTGGTGATTGTCGAACCACGGTCCGCCATTGGTAAAGTGGATGGCGGACGGCGTTTCGGCGGGCTTGGGATATTCGCCCACCAGAAAATTCCAGGCCAAGGGCAGGCTGCCGATGGCGTCATCGGGCACCCAGGAAAAGCGGTGTAGATAGGCCGGCTCGGCACTGTTGACGACGCTTGGCGTCAGCGCCTTGACCGCCGGATGGGCGCCGTTGAAAGCGATGAATGACGACCAGTTCTTGCGCGGGTAAACATGCTGGGCCTTGCCATCCATCTTGATGTTCAAAGCGGGCGTATAGTCATGTTGCACCACTTGTACGGCCTTCGAGCTGTCGAGCTGTGCCGCAAGATTGCGGATATCGGCTGTGAACAGAAAGTCGCAATCGGTGAAGAAGCTCCAGCCCTCATAGGCGGCGAGAAATGGCGTCAGAAAGCGTGAAATGGAGAACTCGGTTGAGGCCTTGGCATCAACGGCACGGGTGTAGAGGCCCAGTTCACGCAGTGTCGTCAGTTTCAACGGGTAGACCGGGAGATCAGGACCGCCGTGGCGGAGGAGCGACGACCGGCAGACCTGCCAGGCGATATCTTCACGGCTATCATAGCCCACATAGACCTTCATCAAAAAATTCCTTCTCGTGCAAATCACGTCGCCGCTAACCACACTACCGCCGGGTGATATGGATTGCATCCGGAATGTCATAGGTGGTAGCTAGCGCACCGCATTCGCAACATTGGCTCGCCGCATCAGACAATGAAATCCAAGATTACTTGTGACCAGCTCATCGACCAGGACATCCACGGCTGGGGAAATGTCGAACAGGAATCCAGCAAAAGGCCGATCCCTGAAGATGATTTCCTGATCGAACTTCGCGTTGGCACCACCGCCATTGCCCAGCAGCGGCGCACCTTCCAGCGTCCCGACGTCGACCGGGCCACGGGCCAGCCGGGGGTGGCCAAGGGCTACCGCATGCCGGTGCTGGCTGCCGCCGCCGCCGTGGCGGTCCTTGGCCAGCCCGAGGGACTGGGCCTTTCGGTATCCTTTGCCGGCGGCGATGTCAGTCTTGCCAAGCAGCCGCCGCGGCTTCTCGATCTTGGCCAGTTCCGGTCGCTCCGCATGTGCGAGCCCGGCGGTCCAGTGTTCTTCGCCGATTTGTGGTTTGCCTCCGAACATGAATTGCGCATCCGCATCGACAAGGTGAGCAAGGTGCATGGACTGGCACCGCCATACAGATTGCGTTTCTATCAGCCGGAATTTGTTCCTGGTGTGCGTTTGGCGCTTATCGGTGAAGTTGCGGTGACGGGCGACAGCCTGAACTTCGTTTCGCCCGTCCTGCGAAATCCGCTGTTGCCGCTGCTCATCACCGTGTCGGCTGCCAATGGCGATACGGTGGCCATGGATCTCATTCCCTTTCCGTCGCTGTGCCGCGGCGGGCTGCATCATGCGGAGCTGCAGTCACTGGCGACGAACGCCGGATACATTGCCGATCTGCGCTCTGTCTCTGACAGTTTCCTGCGCGACATGGCGGGAATTGCCGGCAAGACCGCGGCCGGCCGCCTGGAGACGCTGCGCATCGACATGCGTGGAGCGACGGGCACTGAACGCATTATGTCACCCGCCGTGCTGCAATGGCTTGTGCTGGCGCGGCGGCTAAGGGTTGAAGCAGCGGGCGAAACCGGCGATGCCGAATGTGATGCCATGCTCGGCCGCTCCCTGGCGGAACTTTCTGGCCTCATGGCAGCAGCGCGCCGCAAGCAGGGCCTTGCCCTCACAATTCCCGCCGATGCGTTGCCGTGCCTGGCGGCACTGACCTCGCAGCGGCTCAACGCCGGGGCTGACGGCAAGCCGGTGACGTGCAGCTTTCTCACCGCCAATGTGCTGACTGGCCAGCCGCTGTGGTATGTCAGCGTGCCGATGGGCGGTATGTGGTGGCAGGCACTGCAGCCTGGACATATACCGGCCCTGACGCCGGTAATTTCACTGGCCGGGTCTGGAAAAAGTGATCTTCCCGGCGAAGACCAGGCCGGACGGACGGCCATGGCTATCCGCTTCCTCGACGAGGCCATGCGCGGTGACGACACGCGCCTGCTGCCGGTTGCTCCCGATCTGCCGCAGGTGCTGGCGGGCTCCGGATCAAATGCACCAGTCTCGGTTGTGGTCTCGGTGCGCAACAATGCCCCGCTGCTGCAGGACATGCTGGCATCACTGGCAGCGCAAACGGTGGCCGATCGCGTCGAACTGGTCATCGTCAACAACCGCTCGTTCGGAAGTGTGCGCGCCGCCATTGAAGCGATTGCAGCTAGTCTGTTTCCGGGCCGCTACTCGGTCATCGATTATGACGAACCCTTCAATCACAGCGCCCAGACCAATGCGGGAATTGCCGCCGCCAGCAACAATCATGTGTGCCTGATCGACACCGATGTGGTGCTGCATGATCCGCGCACCATCGAGACACTGTTGCGGCTGTCCGGGAACGCCGAAACAGCAACGGCCGGCTGCATGCTGCTCGAGGCGCTGCCGGGAAAGCCCAACGCTTTCAAGTTCCGTTCGGCGGGGGTGTTCCCGGCGGGCCTGACTTTCGGCGGCCGCGCCCGCCTGACCTTCAGCGAGCCCGATTGCGGTGCCGCCTTCGGACCGGCGGTTTATCCGGTGGCGGGCAACAGCTTCGCGCTGGCCATGCTGCGCAAGGATTGCTGGCAGGCCCTCGGCGGCCTCAATGGCGATCTCCTGGGCAGCGATTTGAGCGACATCGACTATTGTCTCAGGGCCATCGACAAGGGTTACACCAATCTGTGCACGACGGTGGTGTCGGCGTTTCATACCGGACGGGCAACACGCGGCATGGCCTTCGATATGCTCGCTCCCGATCTCATGGCCCAACCCAATCTTCCGGCACTTCTGGGCAATTGCACGGTGCTGTGGCGGATCGGATGATGCGCATCTGCATTGTCACACCCTCGGAAGAATTCGCGGCATCGGCTGGCGTCCGCATCCGCTATGACCGCCTGGCGCTTGCAGCGGCCGAACTTGGCCACAAGATCAGCCTGCAGCCGATCACAACTTTTCAAGCCCGCGGCGATTTCGTCCACGACGTCTATATTTTCGCCAAGACCTATACGCCCCATGCCTGCGTGCTGGCCCTGCGCATGTTGCAGCATGGCTGCCGCGTCGGGGTCGATATCTTCGATGACTATTTCACACAAACCGCCGATGTGCGGCTGCTGCGCTTCCGGCAATGGGCTGCCGAGATGGTGGAGATCGCGCAATTCTTCCTGTGCTCGACACCGCGGCTGGCGGCGGCCATCACACCGCTGCTCAGGGGCAAGCCCCTGGGCGTTATTCCTGATCCCAGCGAAATCATCGACCAGCAATTCCTCGATCAGGTGCTGCGCCGCAAGGCCGCCCGCATGGCGGTTGGCGAGCCGATGCGTATCGCCTGGTTCGGAATCGGCGACAATCCTTATTTCCCGGTTGGCATCCGCGATCTGTCGGCCTTTGGCGGTCTTCTGCAGGGCTTCGATGGCGCACACTTGCGGATCCTCACCAATGCCCGCGCGCTGACGGCGGCGGGCCTTGCCACGTTGCGCCGCCTGCCGCTGCCCTATAGCATCGAGGAGTGGAACCCGGAGCGCGAACGCCAGGAACTGCTGGCCGCCGATCTATGCTTCCTGCCGGTCAACAACCAGCCCTTCAGCAAGGTCAAGTCGCTCAACCGGGCCATCACGGCCCTGTCGGCCGGCTGCCAGGTGCTGTCGGCGGGATTTCCGCTGTATCAGGAACTGGGCGAATTCATCTACCGTTCGCCGCGGCGCCTGCATGACGATTTGCGAACCGGCGCCTGCCTGTTACGGGCTGAAACCCTTGGCGCTTTCATGTCGATGGTCACTGAAAGGGCCAATCCGTTCCACGGCGCCGCCATCATGACGTCGGTCATCGACAGGATTGCCGTGCCGCAGGTGGCGGCCGCCGCTCTAACCGACAAGTTCCAGCTCAATGTTGCGGTACTGCATGGGTCAACACCGGATGGCAAGCTGCACAAGCTGGTGCAGCGCCTCGACGGCTTTGCCGTGAAGGGGCCGACCTGCCAGCAGAACTGGAACTGCCATTTGCGTCTCGATGTGGCGGCGGGTGGCCGCCTTCGGGTCTTCGTGGGCGATAACTTGAGAGATCAGGTCGCCGAGGCCTATCGGGGCAATTTGCAGCCCCATGGCAAAATCACTGATCTCGATTTCCTGGAAATCAGATTGGAGGGGACTCCGCTGGCGCCCTTGGCCAAGGGCTGGGTGCTGGCGGAAAATCCATCTGCCATCAAGCAGCATGCCATTGCGCCGCGCCTGTCGGGCGATGCCCTGACCATTTGCGAAACGCTGTTTCCCGGTGTGGTTTTTGTCAGCAATGACCGGTTGGCGGCGGCGGCGCCGCGTCTGCGGGCCAGTACATGACACGCACCATCGCTTTCGTCATCGACCTGATGCAGGATGTCAACATCCAGCGGCCGCTTTTCGGGCTGGCCGCCGCCCTGCCGGATACCGAGGCCCTGATCCTCGCCTCGCATCTCTTCCTGAAGCGTGACACCACAGGGATGTGGCTGGCCGAACTGCAGGAAGCCAGTGAAAAGCTCGGCCAGCCGCTGCATTCCTTTGCCACGGAATTCGAGGCCTACAAGCATTTGCAGGGGCGGCGCGGCGTGATCGTCGCTTCAGCCGAATCCACCGTCTCCGGCCACGCGCTGGCGCATAATATCTTCCTGTCGGCGCCAGCGGGCTTTGTCCGCGTCACCTTGCAGCATGGTTTCGAATGCGTCGGCTTCCTGCACAACGCCGCCCACGACAGGGCCCATGGCATGCGCATCGGGTTCAATGCCGACGTGGTCTGCGGCTGGTTCGCGGACGAGGTGCTGACCTCATTCAGTTCCGCCGAGCGCTCCAAACTGCTGGTGACCGGGCCAACACTCTTGCTGCCGCAATGGGACCGGATCGCGATTGCCATGGGCGGTGAGGCGGAGGCGCCGCCGGAGCCTGGGAACCCGGCCATGGAAGCTGAACAGCCTGTTGAACCCGATCAGCCAGCACTTGAAGACCAGGGTGAGGTGGCGGCAGCCGCGCCATCTGCGGAAACGCTGATCGTTGAAGAGACAGCAGTCGCAGAGGCGGTAATCGACTATGCCTTCGAAGCGTTTTCCTACGGCATGGCTGTTCAACTGGATGAACCCGGGTCGGAACCCGCACCTTTGCCAGAACCTCCGCCAGCGGTCTATTCCTGCCTGATCTGCGAGAACCTGCATTCGGTGCGCATGGCGGGCGCTGTCCTGAAGTCGGACTTCATCGCCCAATTCACCGACTTCGCGGTGCAGGCGGCCAAGCAGAACATCGATGTCTGGCTCAGGCCGCATCCGGCCGGGCGCTTCATGGAAGTACGCGGCGTCGCATTGCCGCCCAAGGTGCGGATGAGCAGCTTGCCGATCTACAAGGAAAATCTGAGCCGCTTCAGTTTTGGCGTGTCGGCGCCGTCCTCAATCCTGTTCGATCTGATGATGGCGGGTGTTCCGGTGGCCGTGTGGCAGGACGCCGAAGGTGATATCGACTGCCGCAATTATGCAGGCCTTCCCACTATCTCCTGCATCGATGACTGGTGGGATTTTGCCGCCGAGGTAGAGCACGAGCGGGAGCGCCTGATGACGCGACAGGCGGAGTTCATTCGCAGACTGGGGATGCCGGACAATGTTCTCGAGCGTTACGCCGCTTTGCTTGGCAGTTCAGGCTGACCGGTTTAGGGTGGAGGCGTGCGGCGCAGCCGGAAGACCGTGTCGCGGGCCTGGGCATAGACATCCTCGCCCGCCATGCCGGGTGGCAGTTTACCGGCTAGACGCTTGGTGCGGAAGAAGCCGCCGGCAAATTCCGGAGCTGGCGGGCGCTTGAACTTGGGGCCGTGCGCCAGTTCCTGGAGCCGCTTGCCGTCGTGCATAAGGTCGATGACCGGGAAAGCCGATGAATTGCACATGATCCAGCCATCAATTGTGCCATCGGCGGCGATGCTGAATTCGCCATCGTAGAGAATGCGCGTCGCCTTGAGATAGGCGTCAGGGCCGTTCTGGACACCGGCCGTCATGCGCTCCAGCCTGCCGCCTTCATCGGCGATGCCGAGAAATGCCAGGAGTGCGGCGCAGAAATCCCGTGGTGCCGCCATGGCTTTTTCGTAGCTCACGATGAGCGCCGGGCAGGACAGGGTGGAGATGATGGAGGCGATGTTGAGGGTCGCCTTGGCCGCCTGCTCGATGGCCGCAATAGTATCCTGAAGGATTGAGATGTTGTTGCGCACCGCGATGGCGACGGGATCGCGGGTCACCATGACAATGCGCGGCGCCCGCAGTTGCTGCAGGACATCCTCCATTTGCTGATAGGCCTTGGGCCGCTTGAAGCCCCAGACGCCGTGCATCAGGTCGTTGTTGCGGGCCAACAGGTTCAAGCTCGTCATGTCGTCGTTCTCAAGCGCCCTTGCGACCTCGCGGTCCTCGAAGACGCCGGGTTCGTATTCATTGCCGAGGAATACCCCGGCATCATGCAGCGCGTTGGCGGCCATCGACGTGCCGCTGCGCGGTACGCCAACGACAACCACCGTGGCGGGCACACCGGCTTGGTTGTCGGGACCGATCCGCACAATGCCGGTGTTACGCAGATTTTTCAGGTCGCTCATGGTTTCACAGTATATGGTTGGGGCACTTGGCGTCAAATTGCGGTTACTAACCTAGGGGAAGATCATGCGGTTATATAGCAATCCGGCGTTTGGCATGTACTTACAGAAAATGTAGAAACGGATAGAAGTTGAGTAAAACCGCGCTGCCTGTTGCGCGCACCGCGTCTGCCGAAAACTTGCAGCCGGATTGCGTCATGGTCCTCGGCTGCCACAGGTCGGGAACGTCGGCCGTGGCGCGCGCCCTCAATCTGCTGGGGTTGGGTCTGCCGAAGCACCTTGTGGGTTCCGGCAAGGGCAACGATCTCGGCCACTGGGAACCCGCCGCCATCGTGCGCTTCAACGAGCGCTTGCTTGAGAGCCTCGACCGCAGCTGGTTCGATCCCAAACCGCTGCCTGGCGGCTGGCGCGAAGATCTGGCGGAGCAGCAGGCGGAGGCCATTGCCCTGTGGCAGGCAGAGCGCGCCGCCGGAACAGCCACCGTGTTCAAAGACCCGCGGCTATCGCGTCTTGCGCCCTTCTGGCGCGATGTACTGCCCACGGCGCCACTTGCCGTCATCGTCTGCCGCAATCCCTTCGAGGTCGCCGCATCGCTCAACGGGCGCAACGGCTTTGACTCGCGCCACGGCTTTCTGATCTGGGAAAGCCATATGCTGGAGGCCGAGGCTGGAACCCGTGGGCTGAAACGCATTGTGGTCCAATATGACGATCTGCTGCGGCAGCCGCTGGCCGTTGTCGAGAAGCTGGCGGCATTCGCTGGTTCATCCAATGACGTCGCGGCCGCCGCAGTGTCCATCGACGGGGCGCAGTCGCACCATCATGAGGCGCTGGAAGATTTTTTCGAAAACCCAAAGGTACCGGGGCCGGTGAAAGACATCTATCGGGCCCTGCTGGCGCCTGATGCGCTCGACAACGCTGGCCTCTTCGACAGGTTCATGGCGGAGCACCAGGAGCGCTGGCAAGCGCTATCGCCCGGCAGCGGGCCATCGCCCCAGGCCTTGAAGCGCCCCGAGACGTTTTTCGGGCGCAGCATGAGAGCCTTGGCCAGAAACAAGACGGAACTGGCCGCCACCGAAGCGCGCCGGGCCATAAAGCTCGACCCGAAGCAGGCGGCCTACCATGTCCAGCTCGGCAAGGCACTGGCGGCCGGTGGCGACGCGGACCAGGCGATTGCCGCCTTTCGTGACGCCGCCAAGGTGGAACCCGGCGACAGCCAGTCCGCCTATCACCACATTACGCTGCTGCAATCCCTCGAACGCCATGGCGAGGCGCTGGCCGAGGCGCGCCGGGCCGCCAAAGGCTTTGCGCTTGATGACCGCATCCTGCTGCTTTGCGCCAGTGCCATGATCGATGGCAAGGTGGCGGGCGAAGCCATCATGGCGATTGTCCAGGCCATGGGGCTTGCCGGGCCATCACCGGAAGCGCTGCTGATGATGGCCGCCGCCGTGCGCCTCAAAGGACATGGTGCCGCCGCCGCCGGTCATGCCCGGCAGGCCTGGCAACTGGCTGTCACCCAAGGCCGGCCGGACTTGCAGCTCCAGGCCGGCTGGTTGCTCTACAAGTATGGCGATGCGGCACAAGCGGAAACGGTATTCCGAAGCCTTCTTGCGGACCTCGCCCTCGCATCCAAGGCACAAGCGGCGCTGGACAGCCTTTTGCGGCATGCGGCGTCCAGGCAAGCTCCTGCCCGTGAGCCGATTTAAGTTAGTTGACTTTAATAACCGTCACAGCACGAAATCGGCG
>JBKJQD010000416.1:0-6655 GCA_046594125.1 Aestuariivirga sp. | reverse complement strand
CTCCTGCAGGAAATAGGCGGCATGGCTCTCGCGTTCGGCGAAGATGGCGATCAGCACATTGGCGCCGGTCACTTCTTCGCGGCCCGACGACTGAACGTGGATCACGGCGCGCTGGATGACGCGCTGGAACCCAGCGGTGGGTTTCGAATCCTCGCGCTCGGCGGTGATCATGCTGGCCAGTTCGGTATCAATGTAGGTCTCGAGATTGCGCCGCAGAACCGCGATGTCGACGTTGCAGGCCTTCATCACCGCAGTTGCGTCCTTGTCCTCGGTCAGCGACAGCAGCAGATGTTCGAGCGTTGCATATTCATGGCGGCGGTCATTGGCGAGAGCCAGCGCACGATGCAGGGCCTTTTCGAGACTGCGCGAGAATGTCGGCATGTGCTGCTATTCCTTTTCCATCGTGCATTGCAGAGGATGCTGGTGATTGCGGGCAAAATCCATGACCTGCGTGACTTTGGTTTCCGCCACCTCGTAGGTGAAGACCCCGCACACGCCGACGCCCTTCTGGTGGACGTGCAGCATGATGCGCTGGGCGTCCTCGCGGCCCTTGTTGAAGAAACGCTCGAGCACGAGCACGACGAATTCCATCGGCGTGTAGTCGTCGTTGAGCAGAAGAACCTTGTAGAGTGAAGGCTTCTTGGTCTTCGACTCGGGGCGGGTGATGACGCCGGTCTGATTGTCGTCCTTGTGGGTGGGCAGTTTGGCCATGGTCCGATTATATAATTGCTTCGTGGCGAAATGGGAGAGGTTTATCGCGGCGGACTCCGAATGGCGCAAACAAAAAGGGGCCGCGCGTGGCAGCCCCGTCCGGAATATGGTGCTTTAGAATGGTTACTATCGCTTGCGCGGCGCGGATTTCTTCGCGGCAGCGGCGGCGGGCTGGCGCTTGGGAGCTGGCACTTCCCCGGTGTTCACAAGGCCGAGAGCCTTGAACCAGTGAGCTTCGGCGCGGCCTTGCGGCTGGCCTTCTTCAAGCCACAGCGCATAGGCGATGGCGGCAACGCGGTCTTCGGGGGAATTGAGGCTGGTGTTGAGCATTGGAATCATCCTTTCGACGGGTGATTCGCTTTACACGAAAATATGGTGCAACGCAACATACATACCGTGCCGCACCAATATGGACCAATTATTCCAATTTGGACCGCTCAGAATCCTGGAATTCGAAAGCCGTTGGCGGCGAAACCCATGAGCAGTGCGGTTGATCCCAGTTCATAGGCGAGATACCAGCCACCAAACTTGATCATTTTCCTGGCCATCTGTCTCTCCCTGACACAGGCTTGCGCCTTGCCGGGTGTCCGATGCAGAGGCCGTGCCGTTACAGCGATACGAGTTTCAGGGTCATGGCACTCTCCGGGCCGGCTAACGGCTGGACCACGGTGAAGTGATTGGCGCCGTCCACCTCGACATAGGGTGCGTCGAGCCCAAGCCCCGTCCAGGCCGCCGCCAGGGACCGGGACTGGCGCAGGAATTCCGGGCTTTCCTGTGTCCCTACCCAACATTCGAAGGCGAGGCGGCGCGGCACCGGCCAGAATTGCGGACTGGCAATCATGGCATCGGTGGCGGTGAGTTTCAGATCGTCATTCATCGCGGTTGCCATCAGCGGGCGGAGGTCGAACAGTCCGCTGATCGACAAGCCGGCCTGGACCAGTCCGGCATCGGCGCCAAACTGTTGCCAGTCGGTTGCCGCCATGCAGGCGGCCAGATGGCCACCGGCGGAATGACCGGCGACGACAAGCGGCCTGCCATAGGTTTTGGAGAGAAACAGGCAGCACTGGCGCAATTCGTCGATGATGCCGGGAATAGTCACTTCGGGGCAGAGCGTATAGCTCGGCACCGCCACCGGCAGGCCGTGAGCGTTGGCGCCCGCCGCCATGTGGCTGAACACCGACTTGTCAAAGCTCCGCCAATAGCCGCCGTGAATGAACACCACCAGCGGGCCACCGGCGTCCCGTGCCGGCAGAAAGAAGTCGAAAACATTACGCGGCCGGGCGCCATAGGCAACGTCAAGTTCGGCGACGGCGGTCCGCCTGAAGGCATCGGCATCGGCCCGCCATCCGGCGATGATCTCCGGATGCGCGGGCACGAGTGCACGATTGTCATACTCAGCGGAGATATCCATCTCCGCAGTTTGGCAAATCCATAGTAAATACGCCAGAGGTGATCAGGCGGCGCGGGAACTCTTCATCCGCCTGATGGCGTCATTCAGCGCCTGAGTTGCCTCGGTTTGAGGGGCGGGGTCAGGTTCAATGGGCTGTTCGGCCCGCTTCAGCCAGTCCGGCGAGGACTCCTGGCCTTCGGCCTCGACCTCGACCAATTCGCAGGCCCTCAGCCAATGCTCGTCGGCGCAACCGTCTGGCTGGCCTTCTTCTTCCCAGATCGCATAGGCGATGGCACGGATACGCTCTTCCTTGGCAAGGTGACTGATTTCAGGATGCACGGTCTCAGGTTGCACGGTCTCAGGATGCACGGTCATGGCGAACCTTCCTTTCTGGAGGCTGTTCACGCCGGACGAACCAACTCGCAAAACACCAACGCTGCGAATCAACCCCCAGCGGTGCTCCAATCTTCGTCTGCCAAACTTGTGTCGAATTGAAGACCGGAACTACTTTACTTCGAGTGTTGTCCACATGCCGGCCGCGAAATGACCGGGAATGTTGCAGAACAGCAGATAGAGGCCGGGCTTGAGATCGAGGGTCAAAGCGCCGCCTTTGCCGGGATCGAGTTCCGACACTTCGCCAAGATAGCCCGACGCTTCTTCCTCGACGCGATTTTCCTTGGCGTTGTAGGGCAAGATCGCATCAAGGCTGGCAACGGGGGCCACCAGCATCTCATGGATGACATCCGCCGACACGTTGACGACGTCCAAGGTGACTTTGCCGGCGGGTACCGACGCCTGATCGGTCTCGACGCCCATCATGGCCATCTTCATGTTGCCATGCATGCCCATGCCCATGCCCATGTTCTTGCTCATGTCCATCATGGCGGCCTTGTCCCAGAGCTTGACGTGAATGGTGCTGTCGGCAAGCGCCGGAACGCCGAGGGCCGCAATCGAAAGCAAAAATGCCGCAATAGTTCGTGTGCAACGCATGGTGTGGACCTTTCTCAATGAACCAGATTATGAACGTGCCGTTGATGTTTAGTTGCCCCGGCCAGGGCGCGCGTTGACTCAAGTCAATGCGGCGGGAAATTCACAAAAATGCCAGTGCCGCCTTGCCGTGGGCCTCGCGCAGTTGCAAGACGTCGACACCAATGGGCTGCCCGTCAATTATCCTCCAGTGTCCGGCGATCATCACCCGGTCGGCGCGGTGCGCCCCGCACAGCACCAATGCGGCAAGCGCATCGCCCGCCCCCGAAAAGCGCAACTCGTCGAGCGTGAACAATGCCAGGTCGGCCTGCTTGCCGACGGCGATTTCGCCAATGTCGTCGCGGCCCAAGCAGCGCGCCGAACCCTGTGTCGCCCAGCGCAACGGATCGAGATGGGTGATGGTCGCATCATAGGTGAGCCGGTTGATCATCAGCGCGTGGCGGACAGCCTCCATCAGGTTGGAACTGTCGTTGGAGGCCGAGCCATCGACGCCCAGCCCGACGGGCGAGCCCGCCGCCTCCAGCTCGCGCGTCCGGCACTGGCCCGAGGCCAGCACCATGTTGGACGTCGGGCAGTGGCACACGCCGACGCCGTGACGGCCCAGCCTTGCCACCTCGGCATCCGAAAAATGAATACCATGGGCCAGCCATGTCCGGTCATTGAGCCAGCCCACGTCCTCGAGATAATCGAGCGGGGTCATGCCGAACATCGTCTGGCAGAAGGCCGCCTCGTCGTGGGTTTCGGCCAGATGGGTGTGCAGGCGGCAATCATGGCGGGCGGCAAGTTCGCCGCAGGCGCGCATCAGCGCAGGTGTGACCGAAAATGGCGAGCACGGCGCCAGTGCAATCTGGATCATGGCGCCGGCGCCACGCTGGTGATACTTGCCGATCACCCGTTCGCAGTCAGCGAGGATTTCGTCGGCGTCCTGCACCACGCTGTCGGGTGGCAGGCCGCCGTCCTTCTCCGACAGATTCATCGAACCACGCGTCACCGTCATGCGTATGCCAAGCGACCGAGCCTCTTCCACCTGGATGTCCATGGCATCATCGAGACCACACGGAAACAGGTAATGATGATCCGACGTGGTGGTGACGCCCGACATCAGGAGTTCGGTCAGCGCCAGTCTGGTGGCCAGGCGCATGGCATCTGGCGAAAGCCTGGCCCAAATCGGGTAAAGCGCCTTCAGCCAGCCGAAAAGCGGCTTGTTGATGGCCTGCGGATGGGCGCGCGTCAGGGTCTGGTAAAAATGATGGTGGGTGTTGACAAGGCCTGGCAGAATGACATGGCGTGAGGCATCGAAGACCTCATCCACCGCAATCCGCGGCATGACGCCCGCCGCCAGCACTTCGGCGATCAGGCCATCGCGCACCACAATACCGCCAACTGCATTGCCCGCCAGGCAGACCAGCGGCGACTTCAGAAAGAGACTGGACATCGGGTTCTCCAAAATCCAGCACCAGGGGTTGAATTGGCCCGGTGATCTGGTTCACAATACATCGCATGGGCCAAACAGGGACGCCAGACAGGCGCCAGCACAACCAGCCCACAGGGAGTATTACATCATGACAGCCATGAAACGCCTGATCGTTTCGTCATTCGCACTTCTGGCCGCCTCTGGGATCGCAGCGGCACAGGATATGAAGAAGGACATGGGTGCCGGCGAAGGCCAGGTCGATATCGTGGCCTGGGCGGGTTATATCGAGCGCGGCGAGACCGACAAGAGCTACGACTGGGTGACTGACTTCGAAAAGGCCACCTCCTGCAAGGTGAACGTCAAGACCGCCGCCTCTTCTGATGAGATGGTGACGCTGATGAACCAGGGCGGCTTCGATCTCGTCACCGCGTCGGGCGATGCCTCGCTGCGCCTGGTGGCCGGCAAGAAAGTCCAGCCAGTCAATATCGATCTCATTCCCAACTGGAAGAACGTCGATGACCGGTTGAAGGACGCGCCATGGCACTTTGTGGATGGCGTTCACTACGGTACGCCCTACCAGTGGGGCCCCAACGTGCTAGCCTATAACAGCACGGTCTTCAAGGAGCCGCCCAAGAGCTGGTCGGTGGTCTTCGAGGAACAGAACCTGCCCGACGGCAAGAGCAACAAGGGCCGTGTTCAGGCCTATTATGGCCCGATCTACATTGCCGACGCCGCACTCTACCTGATGAAGCACAAGCCGGAACTCGGCATCAAGAACCCCTACGAGTTGAACCATGACCAGTACACCGCGGCAATCGAATTGCTGAAGGCCCAGCGCCAGCTGATCGGCCGCTACTGGAGCGATGCCATGGTGCAGGTCGACGACTTCAAGAACGAAGGAGTTGTGGCGGCGACGTCCTGGCCATTCCAGGTGAACCTGTTGCAGGCCGACAAAAAGCCGGTGGCCTCGACGATTCCCGAAGAAGGTGCAACCGGCTGGGCCGACAGCACCATGATACATGCCGAAGCCGCCCATCCGAACTGCGCCTATATGTGGCTCAACCACTCGCTGGAAGCCAAGGTCCAGGGCGATGTTGCCGCCTGGTTCGGATCGGTTCCGGCAACGCCTGGTGCCTGTAAAGGCAACGCGCTGCTCACCGACACCGGCTGCGACACCAACGGCTTCAAGGACTTCGACCGCATCTGGTTCTGGCGCACGCCAACTTCGAAATGCGGCCAGGAGAGCAACTGCGTGGCCTATGCCCAGTGGGTGAAGGACTACCTCGCGGTTCAGGGGCAGTAAAAGTATACAATGACGGCTCCGGCGCAAGGCGCCGGAGCCGATTCTCTTTGAAAGCTAAAGATGACGTCAGCCGTCAGCTTCCAGCATGTGTCGCGGCACTTCGGCAATGTGCGCGCCGTCGATGACGTGACCCTCGACATTGCACCGGGCGAATTTTTCGCCATGCTTGGCCCCTCGGGCTCGGGCAAGACCACCTGCCTGCGCTTGATCGCCGGATTCGAACAGCCCACCGCTGGCCATATCGAGATATTCGGCGAAACCGCTGAGGGCCTGCCGCCCTACAAGCGCAACGTCAACACGGTGTTTCAGGACTACGCGCTGTTTCCGCACATGACGGTGGGCGCCAACGTCGCCTATGGCCTGATGATCAAGGGCATGGGCCGCGCCGAGCGTGAGGCCAAGGCCTTGCAGGCGCTCGACATGGTGAAGCTCAAGGGCTTCGAGCAGCGCCGCCCCAGCCAATTGTCGGGTGGCCAGCGCCAGCGCGTGGCATTGGCCCGCGCGCTGGTCAACGAACCAAAGGTGCTGCTTCTCGATGAACCGCTTGGCGCTCTCGATCTCAAGCTTCGCGAGCAGATGCAGGAAGAACTGAAGGCGCTGCAAAAGCAGCTCGGCATCACCTTCGTCTTCGTCACCCATGACCAGGGCGAGGCTCTGTCCATGGCCAATCGCGTGGCCATCTTCAACAATGGCCGCATCGTCCAGGACGGCTCGCCTGCCGATGTCTACGAACGGCCGCGCTCGCGTTTCGTCGCCGATTTCGTCGGCTCCTCCAATGTCATGGGTCCGGAATTTTCATCCGCCCACGGAGGACCTGCCGCCTGGACCAGCCTGCGGCCGGAAAAGATCA
>JBKJQD010000294.1:0-14316 GCA_046594125.1 Aestuariivirga sp. | reverse complement strand
TCGCCGGTCTTGTCGACCAGCCACATGCCGTCGCCCTGCCCGGTCACCGAAATGGCAATCAGGCGGCTGGCGAGATCGGGAATCCTTTCGGTCAGCTGTTTCAGCGTTGTGGCGGTGTCACGCCAGGTGCGCGCCATATCCTGCTCGGCACCGCCATCGGCAAAGGTCTCATAGCTGTTGGCGATGGCGGCGGAGGCGATCTGCTCGCCACCGGCTGTGAATGCCACGGACTTGATCACCGAGGTTCCGGCATCGATGCCGATGATCACGCCGTCTTTCATGCGAGATCACCGCCATGGGCGAGGGCTGCACCGGTTTCAGCGTTGAACAGATGCAGATCGGCTGCGGCGACATTCAGCTCCACAGCGCTTCCCGCCTTCCGCGATACGCGATCATGGGCCACGGACACGACGGTGCGGCCCGCCACGTCGATGGCCACATGGGTCTGATCGCCGAGCCACTGGCAGGACGTGATCTTGCCCTTGATCGGCCCCTTGCCAATGTGCAGGGCATGGGGCCGAATGCCGATGGCGATGCGCTGCTGCTTGGACAGTAAGTCGCGCACGTCGGCGGACAACTGGCTCGACGGATATGAAACCCCGGTTCCACCATCGATGACGAAGGTAACGGTCTTCGCAGTGGTGCTGACCGCGGCATTGAAAATATTCATCGGCGGTTCGCCAATGAAGGTGCCGGTGAAGAGATTGGCAGGCCTGACTTTCAGCTCGGCAGGGGTCGCATATTGCTGGAGCACGCCGCCTTCCATGACGGCGATGCGGTCGGCCAGGGCGTTGGCCTCTGTCTGGTCGTGGGTGACGAGGATGGTGGTGCAGTTATGCTCGCGCAGATAATGCTTGAGGCGGCCGCGCAGGATGGCGCGGAGTTGCGGCTCAAGCTGGCCCATCGGTTCGTCAAGCAGATAGAGTCCGGCATTGCGAACCAGAGCGCGGCCAAGGCTGGCGCGCTGCTGCTGGCCGCCGGATACCGAGGAAGGATATTTGTTGAGAATGCCGGCGATCTCCAGCATTTCGGCCATGGCTTTGACACGCACCAATTGATCCGCGGCAGAGAGTTTTGAAGATTTCAGCGCAAAGGAAATATTCTCGCCGATGGTGAGCGGCGGATAGAGCGAATAGGACTCGAATGCCATGGCGACGCCACGCGCCGCTGGCGCCAGCGACTGGATTTCCTTGCCGTCCAGCACGATGGTGCCGTTGGAGACATGCTCGAAACCGGCGATCATGCGTAGCGTCGAGGTCTTGCCACAGCCGGAAGATCCAAGCAATGCCACGATCTCGCCTGGCTTCACAACCAGATCGAGCCCCTGCACCGCATGAACCGGCGTCTTGCTCGAGTGATAGATCTTGTCGACCTTGCTGATGACAAGTTCACCCATGGAGACGCTCACCCGTTTGCCTGTCGAAGATATGGGTTCCGGTGGCAACGAAGGCGGTCCGCACCTTTGCTCCGGATTCTGGAATGCTGGCCGAAGACGACGGCATCGATGCGAGGAACTCCCAGCCGCCGTCCGATTGCAGCAAGAGCACGGTGCGCTCATTGAGCGGCGTCACCGCCATGACGGTGGCCGCCAGTCCGGCACCCTTGCCGGTCATCACCTCAACGGCTTCAGGCCGTGCGCCAAAGGTCACGTCGCGGCCGGCGAATGCGCGGTAGGCGCGATCCACCGCCACCTTCACGCCGCCCAGTGTGACATTCGCCGTATCACCCTCAACTTGGATCGCCGTGGCCGCCGCGTTGATTGAGGGATCGCCAAAAAGGCGCGCGACGCCCAATGTTGCGGGGCGCAGGTAAATATCCTCCGGCGCCGCTGTCTGGATAAATTTGCCACTCGCCAGAACCGCGATGCGATCGGCGAGCGCCATGGCTTCCTTGTAATCCTGGGTCACATAGAGAACCGTAGCGCCCGTCTGGCGCAGCAGGCGCGGTAGCTCGAGGCGCATCTCGAAGCGCAGCTTGGCATCGACGTTGCGCAAGGGATCGTCGAGCAGCAGGATGTTCGGTTCGGCGGCCAGCGCGCGAGCCAAGGCGGTGCGCTGCTTCTGGCCATTGGAAAGTTCGCGCGGCGCGTGGGCCAGCACATGGTCAATCTTGAGAAGCTTCGCCACCTTGGCAACACCCGCTTTGACGGCGTCTTCGGCGGCACCGATGGCCCGCAGCGGAGCTGCGATATTCTCCCAGGCCGACATGTGCGGGAACAGCGCGAAGTTCTGGAAGGCCATGCCGACGCCGCGATGTTCGGGGGCAATGTCAGCAACATCATTGCCATCGATCTCGATCAAGCCGGATGACGGTTCCTCAACGCCGGCGATCAGACGCAACAGAATGGTCTTGCCGGTACCCGAGCCGCCGAAGATCACCACGATCTCGCCGGCATCGGCCGTCAGGTCCAGACCGTCGAAGACCTTGAAGGCACCGTAGGACTTCGACAGCGATTTGATGGCGAGCTGCGTCATCCCTTTACAGCACCCATCGAAAGCCCTTCAACCAGATAGCGTTGCGCATAAAGTGCCAACGCCAGTGTGGGCGTGACCGACAGCACGATGGCCGCGGCGATCTGGCCGTACTGGATGCCGGACGCCGTGACGAAGGCCAGCGCCCCCACCGTCACCGGCTGCTTGTCGGCGGATGCAAGGAACAAGGCAAAGATGAAATTGTTCCAGGCGAAAATGAATGCCAGCAGGCCCGCCGCCGCGATGCCGGGTTTGGCCAGCGGAATGGCAATGTCGCGGAAGGTCTTGAACCAGCTGTTGCCAGCAATGCGGTAAGCGTGTTCGATGTCGGGGCTGATATCCTCGAAATAGCCGCGCACGATCCACAGGATCAGCGGCAGGCAAATCAACTGATAGACCCAGATCAGGCCGATGTAAGTATTGGTCAGGCCCAGCGTCTTGAAATACAGACTAAGCGGCAGCAGCACGAGAAGGGCCGGCGCGAAGCGGAAGGACAAAAGCGTGAAGGCAATGTCTTCTCCGAGCCTGAACTTGAAACGCGCGAAGGCATAGGCGGCTGGAACACCAAGCACCAGCGACAACGCAACGGAACAGACCGAAAGCAGGATAGAGTTCCACAAGTTCTGCATGAAGTTCAATTGCAAGCTGCCGGCCGCGGTGCGCAGCTGGCCGGTCACCAGTGCCGTATAGTTGTCGAAGATCGGTGTAAATACAATTGACGGTGGAATGCGCAGGATGGTCTCGTTGGTCTGGAACGACATCAGGAAGATCCAGAAAATCGGGAACAGGAAAAACACCAGCACGAGGGTAACCAGCACGGCGCGCAGGAGTTTTTCGAATGTCGATGTGTGATCCATGGCCTACCCCGCTCCGTGGGCGCGTTCGCGCAGTTTGAGCCATTGCTTGATGAAGACGTTGGAGAGCGCATAGGTGATGGCCCACAGAATAACCATCAGGGCCGCCGAACGGCCGACATTGGTGGACTGGAAGAAGTCGAGATAGGCCTGTACCTGGAAGACCAGCAGCTTGTCGCCGGGTCCGCCTTGAGTCATCGCATAGATGATGTCGAATTGCTGGATCGAGTCGAGGAGGCGGAACAGCGTGGCGGTGATGATGTAGGGCATCAGCATCGGCAAGGTGATGCGGAAGAACACAAAGCTGCGCGGCACGCCATCGAGGGCGGCTGCCTCAAACGGCGCCTTGGGCAATGACCGCAAGCCCGCCAGCAGCAGGATCATGATGAACGGCGTATAGACCCAGATATCGACCAGCAGCACGGTGAATAGCGCCGTCGACGGGTCTGACGCCCATTTGAAATCCGGGAAACCCAGCAGGCTGACGAAGTAGCTGAGGATGCCGAAATTGGGATTGGTCATCAGTTTCCACATGAGCGCTGCCAGGGCGGGCGCCGTCATCAGGGGAAGCAGAAGCAGAATCGAGGCAATGTTGTTGAAGCGCGTCTGACGTTGCAGCAGCAGCGCGATGCACAGGCCGAAGACCAGTTCGATGCCTACGGTCAACACCGCATAGAGGAGCGAAATGTAGACAGTGTTCCAGAACTTCGGGTCGAAGAAGAAATTGACATAGTTGTCAAACCAGATGAAGCCCTTCATCTGCGGCAGGTTCATGCGGTAACGCAGCAGCGAGTAATAGACCGCTGTAAAGAATGGAATGAGGATGCCGATGCACATCAGCAATGCCGGCAGGCTCAGAAGATAGGGCAAGGCCCGGCGCATGAAGCGGCTTTGCTTCACCAGCAAACGCGATTGTGCAGCGGTGGCGGCCATGGGACCTTGGCACCCTAGTTCAAGTTGGAATGAAAATGAAATGACTGGCGCGCGGGGTCCCGCAGGGAGCCGGAGTCCCGCGCGCCATCTTCAGGCCCTAGCCGAGACCGGCTTCAGCCAGTTTCTTGTCCATCTCGGCGGCCATGGTATCCAGACCTTCATCGATGGGGATTTCCTTGGCGACCATTTTCTGCAGTGTCTCGGACCACAGCGTGGTGAGGTCGAAGAACAGCGGCTGGGCGGTGAAATAGATTTTCGCGCCCGGTGCCGAGGTGTCATGCTGGTTGAGGTAGCCCGGATAGGACGTGTCGATGCGCTTGCGGAAGATTTCATCCTTCCAGACCGAGGCGCGGACCGGATTGACGAAGTCCATCTTCTGAGCGCCGAACAGATCATGCTCGGTCGATGTCGCCCATTGCATGAAGTACCACGCCGCGTCCTTCTGGGCACCCGCCGCGTTCATGGCCAGCGACCAGATCCAGACGTTTGGCGTCGGGGCCTTGGCGGCCGGGTTCGCCGCAAACGGCGCATAGGCGAGGTTGCCCTTCTCCTTGTTGTCGCCGCCGTTCATGAAATAGCCGAGAATGTCGGCGTCGAAAATCATGGCGGAAGCGCCGGCACCCAGGTCGGTACCAACTTGATACCAGGTATAAGTCGACCAGTTCTTGGGGCCGGAGTCCTGGATCATCTTGACCCAGTCCTTGTGATAGGCCTTGGAGCCAGCCGAGTTCATGGCGGCCTTCAGCTTGCCGCCGGCGACGTTGAAGTCCTTTTCGCCGAAGTTGGCATAGCCCGAGAGGAAGCCCGGATGGATCGAGGCCCAGCTGCGCGAACCGCGTACGCCGATGCCATAGGGTCCACCCAGATCCTTGGTGAGCTTGGCCGCGACTTCGACCATTTCGCCCAAGTTGCCCGGCGGCTTGACACCAACCTTGTCGAACATCTTCTGGTTATAGGAGATGTTGTTGAGTTCATAGCCCCACGGAATGCACCACTGCTTGGCATCGGCGGAACCAAGTTCGCCACCCGGAACGCCGTTCCAGGCGGTCGAGGCGCGCAGGCCCGGAAGCACGTCGTCCCAATTATAGTTGGGATTGGTCTTGGCCGGATCCTTGATGTATTCGTTGAGATCGGTGATCCAGCCTGCGGGACCATAGGTCCAGGTCATGTAGGCGCCAGTCATGAAGGCGTCGTATTCGGTCGAGCCAGATGAAAGTGCCGCGGTGACTTTGTCGAAATAGACGTCTTCCGGGAAGATGTCCCATGACACGTCCATGCCGGTCATCGTCTTGAAGGCTTCGATGTTGGCGATCATGGCATCGGCATAAGGATGCTTGTTGAGCAGAAGCTTGAGCTTCGAACCCTTGTATTTCATCCAGTCGAAGTCAGCAGCCATGGCCCTGGTCTGCGCCTGATTGAGCAGGACGCCGGTAGCGGCGGCGCCGAGGCCCAGCTTGCCGGTGGCGCGGATCAGTTCGCGGCGGTCCATCTTCTTGGCGGCGAATGCCTCGAAGAGACCTTTTTCTTTATCATGCATTTCCCATTCCTCCGTTACTTATGTGTGCAGGTGGTCGTGACTTAGCCCGGTGCGGATTTCCCGTTCTTCTTGCCGGGCTCTCGTCCCGGTTTGGCGTTGACGATGCGGCGCGCGGTCGCCTCGTCGATGATCAGGCCAAAAAGAAGACCGCTGTCGAGAATGGCGCGGATGGCCTGAGTTTTCGATGTGCCGCCGGCAAGGGCGACAATCCTGTGCGATTTGAGATCGGCAATGCGTGGCGCCAGGGCGCGATCCGACACGCTGTTGGGCAAATGCGTGCCATCGGCGGCAAAGAACTGGCCCAAAATTTCGGCACTGGCGCCGGACTTCATCACTTCCTCGACGTCTGCGTCATCGACCATTCCAGCAGAGGCGATGAAACTCTTGCGATCGACTTCGCCGATGCCGGCGATGTAGATCTGTGCCTGGCGGGCCATGGCGATCACATCGGACACGCCATATTGCGCCTCGAGAACCTGACGGTCCTTGGTGGTGTTGGCGAAGAACGGCACCGGCATGACATAGGCCTCGGCCCCAGTGCGTTCGGCGAGGCGGTGAATCACATCAAAAGGACTGGCCGCGAAGCGCCGGGTCAAGCCGCCGAGAAGCGAGACAAATTTCGTGCCTTTGGCGGCAACGCTGGGCATGAGATCGATAGCCGCCGCAAGCGTCCGGCCATGGCCGATGCCGATCATATCATAGCGTGCGCTCTCAATGAGGTTGCGGATGTAGCGGGCACCCGCCATGCCCAGCGTGCGCAGCGGCAGGAGGCCGTCATCGATGTTGGGAACGACTTCGCAGAGTTGCAGGCCGAAGCCTGCCTTGAGCTTTTCCTCAAGCTCGATGCAGCCGGCAATCGGGCCTTCGACGAAGACGCGGATCAGACCTTCGCTGCGGGCCCGGGCGATGAGGCGGTGCGCCTTGGTGCTTTGAACGCCCAAAAGTTCGGCCACCTCGCCTTGGGTTTTTCCTCCGGCAAAATGCAGCCACGCGGCGCGGGCGGCAAGTGCCGCCTCCTCGTCAACCTGCAGGGCTGGCTGGAGCAAATTCAAACGCGTCCCATTCCTGTTTGAAATATTTTTCTTGAGGTGCAATATTTTTCAGATATGCTCCGGAGTCAATGAAAATCGATGTTGCGACGCAACAGACATTGGGCCACCTATGGGATTTACGCTCTCCGTCAACACCAATCCGCTGGTGAACCGTTTCGCCGAGCCCGAGGATTTCATTGCCGTATTGGCCGATGAAATTGGCATAGGCCACATTCAACTGGTGCATGAATTCATCAATCCATCGTGGCAGGCACCGACGGTGAAGCGCCTCACTGATCGCATGGCGAAGGCCTGCGCGGCGAGGGGCGCGAAGATTACCTCGGTCATGACCGGGCCCTATGGGCGGCTCAATCATTTCGCCCATCCTGATGTTGAAGTCCGCGATTACTATGTGGCGTGGTTCAAGGTCATGGCGGATATCGCCGCCGATCTCGGGGCCACGGCGATTGGCACGCAGTTCGGCATCCTCACCTATCGCGATTATGATGATCCGGCGCGGCGCGAAGGCCTGATGCGGATTGCACTCAACTGCTGGCGCGATGTCGCGGAACATGCGAAGGCTCGCGGACTGTCCTATCTGTTCTGGGAGCCCATGTCGGTGGGGCGCGAATTGGGTCATACGCTGAAAGACTGCCAAGTTCTGCAGGACTGGATCGACGCGGCGCAGCTTGCCATTCCACTGAAGCCGATGATCGACATCGACCATGGCGATGTCACCTCACTCGATCCCGCCGATGTCGATCCCTATGCCTGGGCAAAGGGCTTCGCCGCACAGTCGCCGATCATCCACATCAAGCAGAGCACCATGAACAAGGGCGGCCACTGGCCTTTCACGGCGCAATACAACAAGGATGGCCGCATCACGCCAGCGAAACTGATCGCCGCCGTGCGTGAAGGCGGCGGCAGTGATAATGAACTGTGTCTGGAACTGGCGTTTCGTGAACGTGAGCCCACTGATCGCAGCGTGGTTGCGGCCTTGCGCGATTCCGTGGCCTATTGGGCGCCGTACACAAAAACCGGATACAATTGATGGCTCACAAGATTCCGTGGATCGGCACTAGCTGGAAGATGAACAAGACGCGTGCGGAGGCGCGCGAGTTCGCGGAGGCGCTCAAGGTTTCGCCCTTCGCCAATACAGCAGCAGCACAACCCTTCGTTATCCCGCCCTTTCCTTACATTGCCGAAGTGGCGGACTTGCTTGCCGGCACGCGAGTGAAGATCGGCGCGCAGAACATGCACTGGGATGACCAGGGTGCATGGACCGGCGAAGTGTCGCCATTGATGGTCAAGGATTGCGGCGCGCATCTGGTGGAACTTGGTCACAGCGAGCGCCGCACCTTCTTCAACGAGACTGACGAGACGGTGGCGCGGAAGGTGAAGGCGGCACTTAAGCATGGCCTCATCGCGCTGGTCTGCATCGGTGACACGCGTGAGGAATACAACGCCGGGGCCACGGCCGATGTTCTGGCCAGGCAAACACGCCTTGCCTTGCGTGGGGTTGGCAAGGACGCACCGGGCAAAGTTATCATTGCCTATGAGCCGGTGTGGTCGATTGGCGAAGGTGGCATTCCGGCGGACCCGGATTTCGCCAACGAACAGCACAGGCGCATCAAGGCGCTGACGGCGGAGGTGGCGGGGGCGCCCCTGCCGGTACTCTATGGCGGCAGTGTCAACCTGCAGAATTGCGTCGAGCTTGCTGGAAAATCCGATATCGACGGGCTGTTCATCGGGCGTTCCGCGTGGAACGCTTCCGGCTATATTGGCATCATCGAAGCCGTAACCCGCTCACTGGAGACATGACATGAAAATCGCACTGGGTGCTGACAGCGCCGGCAAGCCGCTGATCGATGTGATCGAAGCCCATCTCAAGGCGAGGGGCGAACATCAGGTCAGCAATCTCAGTCAGGCGGGATTCTACGCCGACCTGTCGGCCAATGTGGCCAATGCAGTGAATGATGGCAGCTACGACCGCGCCATCTTGTGCTGCGGCACCGGTATCGGCGTGTGCATCGCCGCCAACAAGGTGCCGGGCATCCGCGCCGCGCTGACCCACGACACCTATTCGGCGGACCGCGCCGCCAAGTCCAATAATGCCCAGATCATCACCATGGGGGCGCGCGTCATTGGACCCGAGCTGGCCAAGGCCATCGTCGATACCTGGCTTGCCGCCGAATTCGACCCCAAGGGGTCATCCGCCGCCAACGTCGAAGCACTCAACCGCCTCGATCAGCGTTAGGCACCGAAATGGCGCTCGAAGCCGCCGACGCGCGAGGCGATGTATTGCGCGAAATCGTAGTTCGGCCGCTCGAGATGGCTGAGATGACCTGACACTGCGAACTGCGCGCCGGTGCCGCGATAGACTTTTTCGGTGCAGCCACGATCTTCCACATTCACGTCATCCAAAAGTGCCTTCAACCTGGCGAAGCTTTCCTGGGCATCGGGCGCGTTGACGAACTCCGGCGCCATGCCGCCGCCGAAGGTGATGTGCACTTGGCCGACACCATGGGGATGCAATGACAGGTACCAGAAATAGCCGGGCGTCAAGGTGATCAGCAGGCTCGGATAGATCGCCAGCAGGAAGGTGGTGCGGCGCCGGTCTCCCATCATGCGGGTGTTTGACGGATGGGCGAGGGCGATCTTCAGCGAGTCATCCTTGAGGATCGTGTGAAAATTGAATGCCGGCCGGCCAGGCGGGCAGATCATTTCATCGAGCTTCGAAAGCCCGCCGATGGTGCCGGCATGGCAGACCGGCAGGTGGTAACTTTCCATGAAATTTTCAGCAAGAATTTTCCAGTTGGTATCCCAGATGTGGGTTTCGTGGAAGGTCTCGGAATAATTCTCCATCTGATAGTCGGCGATCAGTCCCTGCACTTCGGCAAGCTGGCTTGCCACGGCGGGCGCATCCTGGTTGAGCGTCACCATGACCCAGCCGAGCCATTCCTCGCAGCGGACCTGCGGCAGACGGTAGCAGGTCTTGGCGAAACCCTCATTTTTGTCCATGGCCGGGGCGCCACGCAGGGTTCCGTCGAGATTGTAGGTCCAGGCATGGTAGGGGCAGACGATGACCTTGCGGTTTCCCGAACCCTGCAGAAGGGTCGACATGCGATGCAGGCAGACGTTGGACATGGCCCGAAGGCTGCCCTGCTGATCGCGCAGCACGATGACCGGCTGACCGGCGAGTTCATAGGTGATGTAATCGCCGGGTCTGGCCATGGCGCTGGCGCGGCCGACGCAGACCCAATCCCTGGCGAAGATGTCCTGCACTTCCCGGTCGAGGAATTCCGGGTTGCGATAGACGCTTGGCGGCATGGCGCGGGCGCTCTCGAAGGGCTGGCTGACGTTGCGCACCAGTTCCGCTACCGCATCGATGTTCGCCATGTTCCACTCTCCCGCCTTTGCTTCATGGAAGAATAGACCGGAGCCGGCCTCGGGGAAAACCGGTTTTTCCTTGCAGGTCAGGTAGCTATCGCTGTGGCAAATTGCCGATGGCCAGAAGCCCTGAGCGTGATGTTTGCCATAGTCTGGCCCAACAGCCTGTTATATGGCAATTGTCTGAACACATCGGGGGCGCCCATGGACTACGATCACTTCTTCAAGCCGGCGCTGGAAGGCTTGCGCAGCGAGGGGCGCTATCGGGTGTTTGCCGATCTCGAACGCATGGCGGGGGCGTTTCCGAAGGCCCGGCACCATGCTGGTGACGCGATCCGCGATGTCACCGTCTGGTGCTCCAACGATTACCTCGGCATGGGCCAGCACCCAAAGGTCATTGCCGCCCTGCATGAGGCCATTGACCGCTGTGGCGCAGGTGCCGGTGGCACCCGCAACATTTCCGGCACCAATCATTATCACGTCGAGCTCGAGCGCGAGCTGGCGGACCTGCACGGCAAGGAAGCCGCCCTGCTCTTCACCTCGGGCTATGTGTCGAACTGGGCGGCCCTGGGAACGCTCGGCGCCCGCATTCCCAACTGCATCATTCTCTCGGATGCCGGCAATCATGCATCAATGATTGAAGGTATCCGCCACAGCCGCGCCGAGTGTCATGTCTTCAAACACAATGACGTGGCCGACCTCGAACGCCTGCTGAAGACCATCCCCCAGGACAAGCCCAAGCTCATTGCGTTTGAGTCAGTCTATTCCATGGATGGCGATATCGGACCCATCAAGGATATCTGTGACCTCGCCGATAAATATGGAGCCATGACCTATCTCGACGAAGTCCATGCGGTGGGCATGTATGGTCCGCGCGGCGGCGGCATCGCCGAGCGCGAGGGACTGATGGACCGGCTCACGGTGATCGAGGGAACCCTTGGCAAGGCGTTCGGGGTGTTCGGCGGCTATATCGCCGCTTCGGCGGCTCTCGTCGATTTCGTGCGGAGCTTCTCATCGGGGTTCATCTTCACCACGGCCTTGCCGCCCGCCTGTGCCGCCGCAGCAGCGGCTTCGATCCGTCATCTCAAGGCGAGCGAGATCGAGCGCCTGCGCCAGCGCGACCGTGTTGCCAGGCTGCGGCGCAAGCTTGATGCCATCGGCCTGCCCTATATGAAGAACGACAGCCATATCGTGCCAGTGATGGTGGGTGATGCGCATAAATGCAAATGGATCAGCGACATCCTGCTGGAGCGTCACGGCATTTATATCCAGCCGATCAATTACCCCAGGGTGCCGCGCGGCACCGGACGCCTGCGTATCACACCAACACCGCTGCACTCCGATGCCGATATCGACCACCTCGTCCAGGCTCTTTCCGAGCTCTGGTCACAATGCGCGCTCAACAGGGCCGTGGCTTAAGGATTGAGCCGGAAGTCGGCGCCTTCGGGGAGTGTCTGGCCGCCGTCGACGGTGATGGTGGTGCCGGTGATGTATGAGGCTTCATCGGAGGCCAGGAACAATACCGCATTGGCGATGTCGCGTGGTGCGCCGAGGCGGCCCAGCGGCACGGCATCCTGCATTGTCTTGATGAAGGCGGCAGAGCGGTGCAGCTTCATGCCTTCGGTGAGGATGTTGCCGGGCTCGACGCCGTTGACCGTGATGCCATAGCCCGAAAACTCAAGGGCCGCCGCCTTGATGAAACCGTTGATGCCGGCCTTGCTCGCCGAGTAATGGCCATGGCCGGGGCTAGTAACGCGCGGGCCGGTGATCGATGAGGTGAAGACCATGCGGCCATGGGACTTGGCCTTCATGTGGGCCAGAGCAGCGCGGGCCGCGAGATAGGTGCCCTTGAGATTGACGGCCATCACTGCGTCCCATTCCTCGGGCTCGATGTTCTCGATCAACGTCCAGGGATAGATGCCAGCGTTCTGGACCAGAATGTCGAGACCACCGAAGGCCGCGATAGTTTCGGCCACGGCGCGGTCGGCATGGTCCTTCCGCGAAATATCGGTTTCAACAAAGGCCCCGCCCAGCCGCCGCGCTGTTTCCCTGCCCGCCACCACCTCGGTATCAGCAATCATCACCCTGGCGCCCTCCTCGACGAAGCGCTGGGCGATGCCCTCGCCGATGCCGCGGGCTGCGCCGATGACGAGCGCCACACGATTGGCGAGACGGCCGTTCATGTGAGCCTCTGGCGGATGGAAAATTTCACGGTGTCGAGCAGCACGGCGGCGAGAACCAGCGCACCCAGGATGATCTGCGTATAGTGGGCGGGAAGTCCCATGAGATTGATGGCGGTCTGGATCGAGTGCAGCATCAGCACCCCGGCATAAACGCCTGGCAATTGCCCGATGCCGCCCTTCAGGCTGACGCCGCCGATGACCACGGCGGCGAAGGCCTGGAACAGCATGCCAGTGCCGAGATTGGCGGTGGCGCCACTGGTGCGAATGGCAAGCAGCCAGCCGGCCACGCCGGCGATGGCGCCGGCCAGCACGAAGGTAATCAGTGTCAGGCGATCAACCTTGATGCCGGCCCGGAAGGTTGCCACCGGATTGCCGCCGATCATCGTGACATGGCGTCCGAAGGGCGTCTTCATCATGATGAAGCTGAAGAGAATGAAACTGCCGATGGCAATCCAGGCGATCAAGGGAATATAGGCCACCGTCTCGATGCCGATGACGCGCAGTGCCGGTGCCAGATCCTGCGCGGAACGGCCGCCCGACATGGCGACGACGAGGCCGCGCACCCAGATGTAAGAAGCCAGTGTGACGATGAAGGCGTTCATCCGCAACTTCACCACCAGCCAGCCGTTGAGATAGCCGATGATGCCGCCGACAGTCATGGATATGAGCAGGGACACGGGCAGAACCAGCCATTCCGGCGTGAAGACAATGCCAAGCCCAATGCCGCGCGAGCAGAACAGAATGCCAGTCACCATGGCGGTCAATGCAGCGATTGATTCAACCGACAGATCCATGTTGCCGGCGATGATGACAATGGCCAGGCCGATGGCCATGACGCCGACGAAGGTCGAACTCTCGACGATGTTGACGAAAATGCCGACCTGAAAAAAATTCGGAACAGTCGCGGAAAACACCGCCAGAACGGCAACCAGCATGAACCACACCAGGTTATCAAGCAGGAATTCAACGATAGCTCTTTGGCGGGTACCAATCATAAGTGATCCGTATAAGGAGGAATAAATCGGCCGGCTTGCCCGCCATTTCCGTCATGCCAGCGAAGGCTGGCATGACGGATGGAAGGAGTGGATCAGATCACTCCACCGGCATGATCTTGTCGGCGGGCGCCTTGAGGTTACCCCAGAAGCGCGCTTCGTCGACATTGTCCTTGGTGATTGCCGCACCCGGAATCTTGATGTTGGGCCCCCACTTCTCGATGGTCAGCACCGAGTCGAGACCAAGCACCTTGTAGGTCCCGGCCTTGATTTCCTGCTTGTTCACCACCTTGTCGGCGAACATGGCGATGGCGGCGGCTTGGGCATAGAGCGGCTGCTCGACTTCGACATTGAGCCAGCCCTTGCGGATGAGATCGAGGCCGACGGGGGCGCCGTTGGACGAGATCATCATGACATCGCCCGGCTTCTTGCCCTTGGCCTCGAGTGCGGCCACGGCGGCAATCGAGAGATGGGCGGCGTGCAGGAAGATCAGGTCAATGTCCGGATTGGCCACCATCTGGTCGGCGACGATGGTTCCGGCGTTCGAGGCTTCCCATTGCATGGCGGGCAGCGAGATGATCTGCACGCCGGGGAAATCCTTCATCTTCTCCTCGAAACCCTTCTGGATATCGAGGGTATAGGGATCGGACGGATCACCCAGAACCTGGAGGATCTTGCCTTTCACGTCGCCGTTCTTTTCCTTGAGCAGGCGCTGGATTTCGCCCGCCGCCACGTGGCCTATTTCGACGGTGCCGGCGACCGAGGTGAAATCGCTCGGCGTGGCGGTGATCTGGCGGTCGAACTCCATCACCGGAATTCCCGCCGCACGGGCCTTTTCGATGGACGGCTGCAGGGCGTTGAAGTCGACGGCGGCCAGAACGATGGCTGCCGGTTTCAGCAGGATGGTATCGTTCATCTGGCTCTG
>JBKJQD010000178.1:0-7029 GCA_046594125.1 Aestuariivirga sp. | reverse complement strand
AACTCGTTCTTGGCGGTCTCGAAACCATCCTCGATGGCCCAGCGATGGCCCTCAATCGAGACCAGTGTCTTGATTGATGTTCCCGCCGGACACCAGGTGGTGAAGCAAGCAAGATCGCCGTCGGCAACATGGCGCCGGATCAGCAGTCCTCGTGTCCACATGCCGCGGCTTTCGTCGCTAAACTCTTCTGCATCGAGGCCGGCCAGTTCAAGATAAGCCCAGTCATGCAGGCGCTCTCCCTTGGTTCCAGCGCCAGCCGAGAGGCGTCGCCAATCTCTGGACTTCAGCGATTTGGCGATCTCCTCCGCAGGACCGCCGAGAGGCCGCGTCTTGTTCCACGATCCAAACCAATGATTGGCGCTGACACCGAGCACGCAGCCCTTGCCGGCCCGGCGCAAATCGCGCTCGATATCGCCGATGCCATAGACCGTGTCGGCCGCCACCCAGCGAAACGGCACACACGCCGCGATCGCGCGCTCGATCATCGCCGCTGCCAATCGAGGCTTCGCCGCAAAGCTGATCTCGTTCGGCACCGAGGTGGCCTTCATGCGAGCCGGGTCGTCAGCCCAACTCTTCGGCAGATAGAGAGCGCGGTCGATGAAGGCATGGCCGTGACGTGATACATAAGCGGCGAATACACCAATCTGGCAGTTGGTGATTTTGCCCGCCGAGCCGGTATATTGCCGCGCTACACCGCACGTGGCTTTGCCTTGCTTCAGAAAGCCTGTCTCGTCGATCACCAGCACCGCAGCGTCGTGACCGAGCTGCTCGATAACATACTCGCGCACCAGATCGCGGAGTGCTTCTGCATCCCAACGGTCCCGGCTCAGAAGTTCCTGCTGGCGCCACGGACCAGGATCGCCCGCCGCCGCCGCGCGCATCCATCCGCTCTTGCGCCGCTCCTCGCCAAGCAATCCGTCGATAAACAACCCCGCGTTGGCCGCCGTCCGCTCCTGCGCAAACAGCGAACGCATCCGTTGCTTCACATCCCGCAGCGACGATGCCCATAGCTCCAGAGCCGTCTCGATCGATGCGCCCGCCATCCATGATCTCCGAATCATGGCGACCTATAGATTCAGAGTTCAATCCAAACCGCAATTAAAATCACGACTGTAATGCTAGGGGGCGTGCGCCTTTATCCAGGGGACACCGTGTTCCGCCAGCCAGGTGATCACTGGCTTTCTGGCAACGGTCTCGTAGATGCCGCCTTGCCCGCAGGCCGGCTTGAAACGGCCCGTTGACAAGCCGCGCGACGTGATGCCGACCAACCAGTCCGAATTCGGACCGGCAAAGACCGGTCCGCCGCTGTCTCCCCCGCAGGTGTCGCTTGGCCGGGTGCCGGGTTCCGTGAGGATGAACTCGCGGTAGGCGCTGCAACCTTGATCAAGCGCCCAGCTTTCGACACAGGTCCAAGACTGCACAGGCACCGCTGCCTCAAATTGTGTGCCGAACGAGCCATTGTCGGTCAGGCCAAAGCCTACGATTTGAAGGGTGCCTGTGGCTTGATCCTTCGCCTCCCAAATGGTGGCGATTGGCGGCGGCGGGATATCAGTCTTCCGCACCAGTTTGAGAAGCGCAAGGTCCCGGCCCGGCTGCGGGACTGAGGATGTTGAGCATTGAAATCCCGGAAACAGCACAAGCGCCGACACAAACAACGTGGTGCCTCCATTTCTTATTGTTGCAGTGTAGGTGCTACGCGAACCGCAGGCGCAATGGCCAGCCGTCAGAACCGTATCATCTGACACCAGAACGCCGCTGCACAAGGCTTTGCTTCCGCCCTCTCGGTAGTTGATCTTCGCGGTATTGGCGCGTACCGAGACTTTGTCCGGGCGCACGACGGTTATCGCCTGCTTGCCGCCGTGGACTTGGTCGCTCCCCGATGCGGCCGCCATGCCAGCGCTGGCCAGCAGCAATACAATGCGCCATGGCTGGTTCACGGCTGTTTCAGACCAATGTCCGCCTGGCATTGCTGTTGTGTTCCAAAAGTCCCATCGCAACGGTCCAGCAGCAACTGACGCTCATCCGGCGTCAAGGCTCGGGGGGGCTGCGCGCCCTGTACGATAAACGTCGAGCGGTTGGCATTGGACAGTTCCTGCTCCCGGATCGCAATCTCGCGCGCCTTCAGATCGATTTCCTTCTGCCTCGCGTTCAACTCCCGCTCGCGCAGGCCATTGTCGGCCTCGATTTTCTGGATGCGCAGAATTGGGAGTTTCAACACGGCGTCCAAAATTGTAATCGGCAGCGACAGACCGGCGAGAACTTCGCTTGGCTTGGTGATTTCCACCTTTGTCAAGACTCCCGCGTCGAAGGTGAGAACCGTGTTCATGCGGATGAAGGCGCGGCGGTCGAGACGAACTTCCAGCAAAGCCGAGCGATTGGCGAAGGTCTCAACGCTGCTCCATACTTCTGAGTAGCCATCACTTTTCTTGCGAAAAATATGGACGCGCTCATAGATCGGCCGTCTGTAATAGAGGCCGTGTGAATGGGCCGCGACGAAACTCCCATACGGGCTTTCGAATTGGGTATCGTCAGCGTTGCTCAGGACGCGCTCGCAGACGTTGCCTGGGAGAGGATTGCTTTCTCCGGCGACCACGATGCAATACCCGTATTTCGCCAGTTTCTGGTTGGCATCGACAAGCTGGCCAAGGACGAATGGATCGAACTCAATTGACAGCAGGGTCGCCGCCGGAATGCCGGCCCCATCCGGCAATTTGCGATTTTCCGTTGTTGGCACACCGGTAATTGAAGAGAAGAGAAGCTTAGAAAATTTCTCGACAATCTCGACCGTCTGGTCGGTCAAGTCGGTCGTCACTGCTTTTAGCAGGCCGCTGTTCGTGGTTTCAATGTTGATAATGTCCGATGAGAATGCACTGAGGTGCACACTGGCCAGAAAGTGTAGCGTTTCATCTTGTGTATCGAACTTCTCAACAATGATGTTCCTGGACTTGTCGGCAGCCTCCACGACCGTGGCCCGCAACATGCTTTTCGGCAGGAAATAGGAAATGCCATCAGCAATGGGCTGACGCGTTTCAAAGGAGTTAATCTGGGTCGAAGTGATGGCGTTGCACCCGCCGAGCAAGGCCACGAAAACCAGTCCCGGCCAAGCGTATAACTGCATGCACACGCTCTTCACGCTGGTGAGATGCTTCATCGCCCGCCCCCGTTGGTGCCGGCTTAGTTGTTATTCCGGCCTCCCGTCGCAACGGTAGGCATTGGTCTTTGAGCCTGTCTGTGAACCAGATTACGCAGCAGCACCAAACATCATGTAAATTTTGCTTGAGGAAGAGGCGTACCGCCCTGTCCGGTAACGCCGGCCTTACCCCAGCGTCTCTACCGACAGCGGCCTTGAGTCAGCACCCAGCCGGTAGATCACCGGCACACCCGTTTCCAGCTCGCGCTTCAGAATCTGTTCCGGCGTGAGGCCCTCGATGGCCATGATCAGTGAACGGAGCGAATTGCCGTGCGCCGCCACGATCACCCGTTTGCCCGACAGCACGTCGGGCTGGATCAGCTTCATGTAATAGGGCAGCGAGCGGGCCAGCGTGTCTTTCAGGCTTTCGCCGCCGGGCGGTGGCACGTCGTAGGAGCGGCGCCAGACATGCACTTGCTCCTCGCCCCATTTCTGGCGGGCGTCATCCTTGTTGAGGCCGGTCAATTCGCCATAATCGCGCTCGTTCAAGGCCTGGTCGCGGGTGGTCGGCAGGTCCGGCTGGCCCAACTCGTCGAGCATGATCTTCAGCGTGTGCTGGGCCCGCGTCAGTGCGCTGGTATAGGCCACGTCGAATTGCAGGCCCTTGGCTTTCAGCCTGGCGCCCGCCGCATGGGCTTCGGCGATGCCTTTCTCGGAGAGGCCGACGTCCTTCCAGCCGGTGAACAGGTTTTTGAGGTTCCATTCGCTCTGTCCGTGGCGGACCAGTACCAGCAGGCGCTCCATGTTCACTCCAATCCCAGGACGTCAGTCATTGCGTAAAGGCCGGGCTTCTTGTCCATGGCCCACAGCGCGGCGCGGACAGCACCTCGGGCAAACATGTCGCGGCTTGAGGCCCTGTGGGTCAGTTCGATGCGCTCGGTTTCGCCAGCGAACATCACCGTGTGTTCACCAACCACCGAGCCGCCGCGCAGCGTCGCAAAGCCGATGTCGCCCGCCACCCTCGCACCCGTGTGGCCATCGCGCGAGCGCACCGAGCGCTGCGCGAGATTGATGGCGCGGCCTTCGGCTGCCGCCTTGCCGAGCATCAAGGCGGTGCCCGATGGTGCATCAATCTTGTGCTTGTGATGCATCTCGAGAATTTCGATATCGAACTCCTCGCCAAGCGAGGCCGCCACTTTGCGCACCAGTGCTGCGAGAAGATTGACGCCCAAACTCATGTTGCCCGACTTGACGATACGCGCGTGGCGCGCCGCCGCCAGAATTTTCGCGTCGCCGCCAGCGTCGATGCCGGTGGTGCCGATCACATGCACAATGCGCGCCTGCGCCGAGAGTTCGCAAAGCGCCAGCGTGGCGGCGGGCACGGTGAAATCAATGATGCCGTCGATTTTGCTGAACAGCGCCTGCGGATCATCGCCGACTGTAACGCCAAGCGGGCCGATGCCGGACAGCACGCCCATGTCGGCGCCGATATTGGGCGATCCCGCCTGTTCAAGTCCGCCGGCGATTTCGGCGCCCGGCGTTTCATGCACAATACGGGTGAGCACCCGGCCCATGCGTCCCGCCGCTCCGGCAATGGCAATCTTCATGTGAAATCCCTGTTGGCGGCAGCCGTCATAGCAGGGCGGTCAGTAGCCTTCCACCACAACGATATCGGCGATGCCCGCACCCTTGCGGTTGGCTTTGGCGGCCTGGTATTCCGGCGAGTTGTAACAGTCGATGGCGGCCTGCAGGCTGGGGAATTCAATCACCACATTGCGCGGCCGGCCTTCGCCCTCCATCTGTTGATGGGCGCCGCCGCGCGCCAGGATGACGGCGCCATACTTCTTGAAAGCCAGCGGTGCGGCCTCGGCATAGAGCTTGTATTGCTCAGGCGCGCTGACCGTGACATGGGCGATCCAGTAAGCATTGGGCATGGTGTAACTCCGTCAGCGCGGCCGGACCGCTTTCAGCGGCCGCAGTCCGTCGTCGTCGAATTTGGCCCACAGCGGGCTGTTGAAGAGTGCGGCAGGCTCACGGCGCGCCGGCGCGCTTGGTGCGTCGCCGCTGCGCCACACGGCACCCTGCAGATGCGCGCCGTTGTCCACGGCGATGGTTTCGCTGGTGATGTCGCCCTCGACATGGGCGCCTTCCTGAAGATGTACGTGCTGGCCGCGCAGCGGGCCGATCGCCCGGCCGCGCACGATCACCTGATCGGCTTCGGTTTCGCCCTCGACCGTGCCGTTTGTGTCGATGATGCAGATCCGGGCCCTGAGTGATCCGCGCACCAAACCGTCGACATGGATTTCGCCTTCGCTGCTGAGGTTGCCCTCGAAGGTGGTATGGCGCGCGACATAGGTTGGGGTGGTGTCCACCGGTGCGTTGTCATTGCTGTTCAGCCTGGTTTTGCGGAAAAACATGTTTGATCCTGTTGCCAACGGCGCGCGGGCGAGACTCAGTCAGGATAACGTGGCCGGGCGGCGAAGTCATGACGAATTCGGGCACCCGCCCTTGCAACGGGCGCAGGCATGTTTACGATGCCCGCAACGGGGGGCCGTGGGGGCTGAACCTGGGGCAGATCGACGGAAGCCGGGGCTTGGTCACGGTTTGGCCCATGTTTGCTGGCCAATGGCGCCAGAAAGGTCCGGGCGGAGGTCGCCCGGCCCATAGGCACGTTTGCTTGAGGATGGATCGGGTTCGAGGTGCGGCGTACGCTGATCAAAATAACCGCCTATAGTCTGATGTCGGTGTTGGCCGCCGTCCTGATTGTAGGCGTTGCCTTCTATGTCCGCCTGTCGAGCGGGCCGGTGTCGCTTAACTTCATGACCGAGACCTTCCAGAACCAGATCAACCGCAACCTCAACGGCCTGTCGGTGCACATCGACGGCGCCTTGATAGAGCGCGAGCCCGGCAGTGGCGTTCCGCATTTCCGCCTGCGCAACATCGAGCTGCGCGACGCGGCCGGAAATCTCATCGCCCGCGCCCCGCGCGCTGCGATAGGCATTGACGAAACCCAGTTTTTTTCGGCGCGCATCGTGCCGCGCTCACTGGAACTGATTGGACCGCGTATCCGCGTCAAACGCAATCTCGAAGGCGGTATCGAGCTCGGCTTCGGAAGTCCCGCCGCTGCCGAGCAGGATGTCGCGGTGATCGACGAAAATCAGTCGAGCCCCACCGGCAAGACCGACCAGCAAGCCGTTGGTGCCGATCAGATACCTGATACCGATGTTGGCACCACTGGCCAGTCGCTGATCAACATTCTGGCTGGCGGCAGCGCCACCGATGCAACGCCGATCAGTTCCATCGAAACCGTGCGGATCAGTGATGCCGCCATCAAATTCTACGACGAGGCAAATGACGCCATCTGGGATGTGCCGAAATCGCAACTGGTGTTCCAGCGCATGCCCTATGGCTTTGCCGTGGTCGCCAACGCCGAGGTGGCCAATGGCCGCGAACCGGGCAACTGGCACACCGAAGTTTCGGCCAGCTATCACCGCGACAGCCGGTCGTTTTCGGTCAGCTCGCGCATCAGCGATCTGGTGCCCGCCAACATCTCGGACGAAATCTTCGCCCTGGCGCAGCTCGCCCGCTTCCGCATTCCGCTTTCGGGCCAGGCCGAGATGGAAATCTCCGACCAGGGACTAATCACCAAGGCCTCGGCCGAATTTACGGCCGCCGCGGGCCAGGTGGGCTTGCCCGACTATCTGGCCGAGCCGATCATCGTCGACGAGGGCTCGCTGCGCGCCGACTACGATCCGGCCACCGGCGGCATCGTCATCACCGACTCGACCCTGCTGGTCGGCGGCTCCAAGGCCCAGATCACCGGCAATGTTCAGCCGGTGCGCAGTGCTGAGGGCCGTCTTTCGGCTCTCAAGATTTCGCTCAATGCCCGTAACGTCGCC